>PUKW01000163.1 GCA_003550665.1 Paracoccaceae bacterium
CAGCTCGAATATTTCCGCCGCAAGCTGCTCAAGTGGAAGCATGAGCTTCTCGACGGCTCGCGCGAGACGCTCGAAGGGTTGCAGGAACGCGGCGCGCGCAACATTCCCGACGTCGCTGACCGTGCCTCCGAAGAGACCGACCGCGCGATCGAGCTGCGCACCCGGGACCGCCAGCGCAAGCTGGTCGCCAAGATCGACGCGGCGCTGCGCCGGATCGAGGACGGCGAGTATGGCTACTGCGAGGTCACCGGCGAACCGATTTCGCTCAAGCGGCTCGATGCGCGCCCGATCGCGACCATGTCGCTCGAGGCGCAGGAGCGGCACGAGCGCCGCGAAAAGGTGCATCGCGACGATTGATCGGCGCCGCCACAGCGCGTGAAGGATCCGCACCGGGGCGCGCGCCCCGGTGTTTTTCATGGGGCGGTTCGATGCTGAAGGGACGCGAGATCACGGTGCTGGGCGGCGGGGTCGCGGGGCTTGCGGCGGCGACGGCCCTTGCGCGGCGCGGCGCGGGGGTCACGGTGCTGGAGCAGGCGCCCGAGATCGTCGAGGTCGGTGCGGGCATCCAGATCAGCCCGAATGGTGCCAAAGTGCTGCGCGCGCTCGGGCAGGAGGAGGCCCTGCGCGCGGTGGCCCTGCCGGCCGAGGCGGTGGAGCTGCGCGACGGGCCGCGCGGCGGCGCGGTGCTACGCTTCGATCTCGAGCGCCACGGCCACGCGTCGGGGTACTGGCTCGTCCATCGCGCCGATCTGATCGCGCTGCTGGAGCGCGCGGCACGGGCGGCCGGGGTCGATATCGTGCTCGGCGAGCGGGTGCACCGCGTCGCCGTTGCGCCGGACAGCGTGCAGCTCGACGGGACGACGAGACGCGCCGCCGGGCTCGTGATCGGGGCGGACGGGCTGCATTCGGTGCTGCGCGCGGCGCTCGGCGGCGGGGCGAAGGCGCCGCGCTTCACCGGGCAGGTGGCGTGGCGCGCGGTGATCCCCGAGGCCGGCGCGCCCGCCGCTGTCGCCGAGGTGCATATGGGACCGGGGCGGCATCTCGTGAGCTACCCGCTTCGCGGCGGCGCGGCGCGCAACATCGTCGCCGTCGAGGAGCGGCGCGGCTGGGCGGCCGAGGGCTGGCATCACCACGACGATCCGGAAAACCTGCGCCGGGCGTTCGCGCGCTTCGGGCCGCGCGTTCAGGATTGGCTCGCGCGGGTCGAGACGGTCAATCTGTGGGGGTTGTTTCGCCATGAGGTTGCGCCGCGCTGGCATGCGGGCGGGCAGGCGGCGCTCGCCGGGGATGCGGCGCACCCGACGCTGCCCTTCATGGCGCAGGGCGCGAACATGGCGCTCGAGGATGCCTGGGTGCTGGCCGCGCAGCTCGACGCGACGGGGGATGCCGAGGCGGCGCTGGCAGCCTACCAGGCGGCGCGGATGGGGCGGGCGCGGCGCATCGTGGCGGTGGCCGAGCGCAATGCGCGCGCCTACCACCTGCGCGCGCCGCTGCGGCCGCTGGCGCATGCGCTGTTGCGGGTCGGGGCGCGGATCGCACCGGACGCGCCGCTGCGGCGGCTGGACTGGCTTTACGGCCATGACGTGACGCGGCAGATGTGAGGTCTTGAGGCCCGGGGGCAGGGGGCTCCCGCCCCACCTTGCCGCTTGCGCGGCGCGGTGCGTTGGGCCGGGCGCGCCTTCGGCGCGCGACCGGATCAACGGCGGGGGCGTGCGCTCAGGCGTCGAGGGTGACGTGAACGGGGGCGTGGTCGGAGGGCTTGTCGCCGGCGCGGGTTTCGGAGTCGACGGCGCAGTCGCGCAGCAGATCGGCGGCCTGGGGGCTGAGCAGCATGTGGTCGATACGGATGCCGTCATTGCGCCGCCAGGCGCCGGCCTGGTAGTCCCAGAAGGTGTAGTGGCCCGGCCCGGCATGGCGCACGCGCAGCGCATCCGTGAACCCCAAATGCAGGATCCGGCGCAGCGCGGCGCGGCTTTCGGGCAGGAACAGCGCATCGGTGCGCCATTTTTCGGGATTGGCGGCGTCCTCGGGCTGCGGAATAACGTTGTAGTCACCGCCCATGACCACGGGCTCCTCGCTGGCGATAAGATCCACCGCCCGCGCGCGCAGCCGGTCCATCCAGGCGAGCTTGTAGTCGTATTTCGGCCCCGGCGCCGGGTTGCCGTTGGGCAGGTAGAGCCCGCAGATCCGCACCGCGCGCGCGCCCACGACCGTGGCCTCGATCCAGCGCGCCTGTTCGTCGCTGTCGTCGCCGGGCAGGCCGCGGACGACATCCTCGAGCCGCAGCTTCGACAGGATCGCGACTCCATTGAAGCCCTTCTGCCCGTGCACGGCGAGGTTGTAGCCGCGCGACTCGAACGGGTCGCGGGGAAAGGCCTCATCGGCGGACTTGATCTCCTGCAGCACGACGACGTCGGGCGCGGCCGCGTCAAGCCAGTCGCACAGCGCCGCCTGCCGCGCCTTGATGCCGTTGATGTTGAAACTGGCGATCTTCATGATCTCTCCCGGGCTCGCCGACTTGGTAGCGCGCCGCATCGATGCCCACAAGCGCGGACGCCGCCGCTTGCGCGAGCAGACAGGCAAAAATCCCGCGCGGGCACGGCTTTGCACGGGGTGGCGGGCTTTCCTCGCGCACACGCGCGGGCTATGCTTGGTGAATGAACGTCATCGGCCTCGTCGCACTTGTCGCGACGCTTTTCGTCATCATCGCACTGAGCCAGCCGCTCGCGGCGCGGTTGCGTCTGCCCTACACCGTGATCCTCGCGGTCATGGGGATGCTGATCGGGGGCGCGGCGGCCATCGCGCTCACCACGCAGGTGACCGATGTGCTCAACCCGGCGGCGCGGGCAATCCTCGAATTGCCGATCCGGTCCAATGTATTCCTCTATGTCTTCCTGCCCACGCTGTTGTTTCAGGTCGCGCTCAAGCTCAACCTGCGACGGATGCTCGACGACTGGGTGCCGATCCTGACCCTCGCGGTCGTGGCGGTGCTGGTGGCGACGCTGGCGGTGGGCTACGCGCTTGCCTGGGTCAGCACGATCCCGCTCGTGGTGTGCCTGCTCATCGGGGCGATCGTCTCGACAACCGACCCGTCGGCAGTGGTGAGCATCTTTCGCGACATTTCCGCACCGCGCCGGCTGACGCGGATCGTGGAGGGCGAGAGCCTGCTCAACGACGCTGCGGCGATCGCACTGTTCGGGGTGTTCCTGACCTTCGTGATGCATGGCGTGCCGGATCCGACGCTGTCGGAGGCGATCGGGCAGGTGCCGGTGCTCGTGCTCGGCGGGGCGCTCACGGGCTGGCTGCTCGCGCGGATCTGGCTGAGCGTGATGTGCTGGCTGCCCAATCATCCGCTCGCGCAGGTCTCGCTGAGCGTCGCGCTGCCGTATCTCGCTTATATCGGCGCCGAGCAGGGGCTCGGGGCGTCGGGCGTGATCGCGGTCGTGGCGGCGGGCATGACGCTTAACCTGACCGGGCCGGGGCGGCTCTCGCCGGGCAGCTGGACCTATCTGCGCGAGATGTGGGATCTGCTGGCCCATTGGGCGGGGTCGCTCATCTTCGTGCTCGCGGCGCTGCTGATCCCCCGGCTTTTGGGGGATGTGCAGTGGAACGATGTGGGCCTCGTCGCGACGGTGACTGTCGCGGCGATCGCGGCGCGGGTGGTGATCCTGTTCGGGCTGCTGCCGCTTCTGCGCGC
>PUKW01000272.1 GCA_003550665.1 Paracoccaceae bacterium
CGGAAGATGTCGCGCACGAGTCCGCTGTAGCGCGGGCCGTTGAAGATCGTGTGATGGCCGATATCGGGCCATTTATGCGCCGTGCCCGAAGTGCCGAAATACCACACAAACAGCCCCATCGACCAGCGCTTGCGCCGCAGCTTGGCCGCGCCCCAGCGCCGCTTGGGGCGGTCGCGCAGCAGCCGGTCATAGGTGTGCCCGGCATCGGCATTCGAGACGACCACATCGCCCTCGAAACGCCGGCCGTCCCCAAGCTGCACGCCGCGCGCACGGCCATCCGCGACCTCGATGCGGTCGGCCTCGGCGTTCTGGATCACCTGCCCGCCCTGCCCCGCGATCACGCGCACCATGGCCTCGGCGATCGCGCCGACGCCGCCCATCGCGTAATGCACGCCAAACTGCTTCTCGAGATGGCTGACGAGGATATACATCGAGGTGACCCGAAACGGATCGCCGCCGATGAAGAGCGGATGAAACGACAGCGCCATGCGCAGCCTTGGATCGCGCACCCGCCGCGCGGCATGGGCATGCACCGAGCGGTCCGCCCGCAGCATCGCGAATCGTGGCAGCACCTTGAGAAGATCGGCAAAGCGGTGCATCGGCCGGCGGCCAAGATCCTCGAAGCCGAAATCGTAGCGCGCCTCGGCATCGCGCAGGAACCGGTCATAGCCGGCCACATCGCCGGGCGACAGCCGCGCCACTTCGGCGCGCATCGCCTCGGTGTCCTGGCGCGCGGCGAAGCGGCTGCCATCGGGCCAGCGGATCTCGTAGAACGGATCGAGCGCGCGCAGATCGACGTCGGCGTCGAAATCGCGCCCGCAATCGGCCCAGAGCGCGCGCAGCGTCTGCGGCACCGTCACGATGGTGGGGCCGAGATCGAAGCGATGCCCGCCCTGGGTGATCGCCGAGCCGCGCCCGCCCGGGCTGTCGAGCTTGTCGAGCACCGTGACCCGGTAGCCCTTGGCGCCGAGCCGCATCGCCGCGGCGAGCCCGCCGAGCCCGGCACCGATGACAACGGCATCGCCGGTGGCGTCGGAGGGGGGCGGGGTGGAGGAATCTGTAAACATGACCTGCATGATACAGTGTCCAGTTTGATTTACAATCCGCTCTCTGGCATCAGCGGGCGGTGCGGCTAAATTTCTCCCTCGACGTGCCACACCCTTCCCCCCCACGCCGAACTCTGTCAGATTGAGTTGACACCTTGCGGGAGCAGCAATGCAAACCATCAGCCTGAGCCTGTTTCGCTTCACGCGCCCGCTCGCGCGGCTGATGGTGCTTGGCGAGATGGCCGCCGCGCGCCGCCCCGGCGGGCCGCTGCCGCAGGCGGAGTTCGTCCGGCTGTGCGGTTCGGGCACCGGCGAGGGCTTCACCCCGCGCCCCAACACCGCCGTCTGGGCGATCCTCGCCGCCTGGCCCGACGCGGCGACGGCGCATGCGGGCGTGGCCGACGCGGCGCTGTTTCGGCGCTGGCGCGGGCGGGCGGCGGAGGTCTGGACGGCCTATCTCACCGCCACCAGCGCGCGCGGCGCCTGGGGCGGGCGGGCGCCGTTTCGCGCCGAGGCCGCCGCGGCCACCGGACCGGTCGCCGTGCTCACCCGGGCGACGCTGCGCCCGTCGCGGCTCCTGCGCTTCTGGGCGCGCGAGCCCGCCATATCGGCAATGATCGGGCGCAACCCCGACGTCCTGTTCAAGATCGGCATCGGCGAGGTCCCCTGGCTGCAGCAGGTCACCTTCTCCATCTGGCCCGACACCGCGAGCATGGCGCGATTCGCGCATGGCGACACGGCGCATGGCCGTGCCATCCGCGCGGTGCGAGAGGAGGGCTGGTTTCGCGAGGAGCTCTATGCGCGCTTTGCCATCACCGGCGCCGAAGGGCGCTGGGGCGGGGCCTGCCCGCTGCGCGATGCGACACAAATGAAGGCGATTGCATGACCGACCCGTTCCCGTTTTCCGCCATCGTCGCCCAGGACGAGATGAAGCAGGCGATGGTGCTCACCGCCATCGACCCCGGCATCGGCGGGGTGCTCGTCTTCGGCGATCGCGGCACCGGCAAATCCACCGCGGTGCGCGCGCTCGCCGCGCTGTTACCGCCGATCCGCGCCGTGGTGGGCTGCCCGGTCAATTCCGCGCGGGTCGAGGACGTGCCCGACTGGGCGCGCGGCGCGGGCAGCGAGCTCGAAGAGCGGCCCACCCCGGTGATCGATCTGCCGCTCGGCGTGACCGAGGACCGTGTCACCGGCGCGCTCGACATCGAGCGTGCGCTCGTCAGCGGCGAAAAGGCCTTCGAGCCGGGGCTGCTGGCGCGGGCCAATCGCGGCTATCTCTATATCGACGAGGTCAACCTGCTGGAGGATCACATCGTCGATCTGCTGCTCGACGTGGCGCAGTCGGGCGAGAACCTCGTCGAGCGCGAGGGACTGTCGATCCGCCATCCGGCGCGCTTCGTGCTGGTGGGTTCGGGCAACCCCGAGGAGGGCGAGCTGCGCCCGCAGCTCATGGACCGTTTCGGGCTGTCGGTCGAGGTCGCCTCGCCCACCGATATCGAGACCCGCGTCGAGGTGATTCGCCGCCGCGACGCCTATGAGCGCGACACCGAGCGCTTCATGGCGCATTGGCGCGCCGAGGATTCGGCGCTGCGCAAGCGCATCCTCGCCGCGCGCGACGCCCTGCCCGCGATCACGACGCCCAACACCGCACTGCATGACTGCGCCGCGCTGTGCCTCGCGCTCGGCTCGGACGGGCTGCGCGGCGAGCTCACGCTGCTGCGCACCGCGCGCGCGCAGGCCGCCTTCGACGGCGACGACACGATCGGCCGGTCGCATCTGCGCGCCGCCGCCCCCGCCGCGCTGCGCCACCGGCTGCGCCGCGATCCGCTCGACGAGGCGGGCTCGACGGTGCGCGTGGCGCGAGTGCTCGACGAGGTGCTGCCCTGAGCGCGCCCGACGATCCCTGGACCCGCGCCGCAACGGCGCTGCGGCTGCTCGCCGTCGATCCGGCCGGGCTCGGCGGGGTGTGGCTGCGCGCGCGGTCCGGGCCGGTGCGCACGCGGTTGCTCGACGCGCTCGACGGCGTGCCGCTGCCGCGCCGCGCGCTGCACCCGGCCACCGGCGACGAGACGCTCTTCGGCGGTATCGATCTGGGTGCCACGCTCGCAGCGGGGCGGACGGTCCGCGCGGCAGGGATGCTCGCGCAGCCGGCGCTTCTGCTGCTGTCGATGGCCGAACGCTGCCCGCCGGGGCTCGCCGCGCGGCTCGGCCAGGCGCTCGATGCGCCGGGGCATTGCCTCGTCGCGCTCGATGAAGGGGCGACACAGGATGAAAGCCTGCCCGCCGGCCTCGCCGAGCGCCTCGCCCTCTTCGTCGATCTCGACGCGGTGGCGTGGTCGGACACCGCGCCGCTCGAGCTCGATGCCGCAGAGCTGGCCGCCGCGCGCGCCCGGCTGCCCGCCATCACCTGCCCCGATGACGCGCTCGGTGCGCTCACCCTGGCCGCCGCGCGGATGAGCATCGTGAGCCTGCGCGCGCCGATGCAGGCCGCCGCCGTCGCGCGCGCCGCCGCGGCGCTTCGCGGCGCGCAGACCGTCGGCGAAGAAGACCTGCGCCTCGCGGCCGCGCTCGTCCTCGCCCATCGCGGCACTCCGCCCCCCGAGGCCGAGGACGCGCCCGCCCCGCC
>PUKW01000150.1 GCA_003550665.1 Paracoccaceae bacterium
GGCGAACGCGCGGGTCGGCCAGCAGGGCACGCTGACCCGCATCTGGGCCGAGCGCGGCACCCGCCCGCGCGCCCCGCGCGATACCCGCTACACCTGGGCACTCGCCATTGTCCTCGGACCAATGGCGGACAATGGCTCGTTCTTCGGCGCCGTCTGTCCCGAACGCGGGGCCACCGCCGCGCTGGTCATGCCGGGTGCCGACACCGCCGCCATGAACGCCCACCTCGCCGAGATCGCCCGCACCGTCGCCGAGGACGCGCCCGCCGTTCTCGTCCTCGACGGCGCCGGATGGCATGCGGCGAAGGCACTGCGCGTGCCCGACAACATCACCCTCCTGCCGCTGCCGCTATACGCCCCGGAACTCAACCCCATCGAGAACGTCTGGCCCTACCTGCGCGCCAACCGGCTCGCCATATCCATCTTCGAAACCTACGACGAAATCGTCGCGCGATGCTGCGATGCCTGGAACTTCTTCGCCAACGACACCGCCACCGTGCGCTCCATCACAACCCGTGAGTACGCCAAAGCGGTCAAAAGCTAAGGCCGCTGGTATTAGCCGGGATCGATATCGCGCGGGCAGGCGCAGATCGAATTATCGGGTTTTCACAACTTCATTCTCGTCCCGTCGCGGGCGGCAGGCGTGGTCGCGCATGCGTCAGTCGGGCACCGAACCACAACGATGTCGCGAGCGGCGGGACGGCCGCGACGACGAACATGATCGCGGGCCCCTGCACCGCCGCCAGCACCCCGGCCAGGGTCGGGCCCAGAACGCTGCCCGCCGCCATGCTCAGCAACGCCGCCGTGAAGCCCAGCGTGCTGCGCCCGGGAAACAGACGCCCGCTCCAGAATGAAAACACGGCACTCACCATCATGATCGCCATGCCGTGCAGCCCCGATGCCGCGATCACCCCGAACCAGGACGTCGGCGCGATCGCGATCAGCACGAGCGAAACCGCCCCCGCCCCGAAGATCACGAAAAACAGCGCCGCAAGGCCGATCCGGGCCTCGATCCTGCCGGTCGCAAGGCCGAGCACGCCGAAAATCCCGTAGCCGAGAAAGATCACGACCGAGGCGGCCACGTCCGGCAAGCCCGGCAGCCCGCCTGCCGACACCACCCGGTCGGCGGCGAAGGACAGAAAGATCGCATTCGTCATACCGAAGCAGAGCGCGGTCGCATAAAGCGGCATCACGGCACGTCGCATGAGGCTGGTTTCGGCCCTGGTCCGCGCCGGGCTGGGCTCCGGGCTGATCGCGGATGGCAGGCCGATCCCGACGATGTTATCGACCGCGTTGCCGGCCGGGGTCGCGCCCCGGCCCGCCGGAAGCCCCACCACCGCAAATCCCGCGAGGACAAGACCGGCGGCGACGAAGCCGATCCACGCCCCGCGCCAGTCCAGCGCGCCCTCGATCACGATCCAGGCGAGCACCGCCGCGGCGGCGACCCCGAAGGTGGTTCCGGTCGAGATCACCGACAGCGCGTTGGGACGCGCCGCGTCGGGCACCACGCGCTCGGCCGCGTCGTTGAATGGCGCCCAGCACAGCCCGGCACTGCTGCCCGCAAGCGCGATCCCGACGGCCAGGAGGAGCGGGGACACGGCGAAAGCGACAGCGGTAAAGCCGAGCGACGCACAGACGGCGCCGGTGACGACCGACGCCCGCGCGCTGTAGCGGCGCGCCATCCAGGCGGAGGCCAGAAGCCCCACCAGGAAGGCGAGGAAGCCTCCGCTCGCGATCAAGCCGGCGGTCGAGGTTCCGAGCGCGAAATCCTCCCTGAAGGCCGGCAGAAAGAGGCCGAATCCCATCCGTCCGGGACCGAAGGTGACCGCCGTGGCGACGAAGCCGGCAGCGGTCAACCGCGTGGCTGGTGTGATTGCCATTCTCACCTCGTCCCATCTGCTCGCGGATATCGTGGCTGCGCGTGCAGGCCAAAGAGCCAGCCTGTCGATCCTCCGTTGTCACCGGGTTGGCCAAGCAAAGCACACCCCGACGGCAGCCCGCCTATCATTACCAGACCCGGGATCAAGGGTGGCCTCGATGCGGCACGTGGCGCCTCGACAGTCTTGCGGCCCCTTTCCGTGCCTGCACGCATGCCATTCCATGGAAATCAAGGGATTAGTCGCGCCGACCGGCAGCTTCGACAAGCATGCGCTGTGGCTCGCTGCCGTTTTTTTCGGCATTCATGGTCAATCAAGCACCGCTATCGCGTTATGGCATCAGAACCTGCAGGCGGCGCGTGACTGCAGACGAACGCCGCGCGCCCGTGGAGCGCGTCGCGTTCATTCGCGCTCACGCAACGCGCTCAAGCTCTTGAAATCGCATGCTCAAAGATCGCGGAACCGGTCCCCACTTCTGCGCAGCATGCTCTAGGACGCGAGCGCCACCACCGCGTCAACCTCCACCGACGCGTTGCCCGGCAGTCCCGCGACACCCACAGCGGTGCGGGCGTGTTGGCCGGCCTCGCCGAACACGTCGACGAAGACCTGTGTCGCGTCGTTGATGACGGCCGGGCTCTCGCCAAAGCCGGGCCGGCAGTTGACGAAACCGCCGAGCCGCAGAACGGCGCGCACCCGGTCCAGATCGCCGTCGCAGGCCAGTCGCAGCGTATAGAGCAGGTTGAGCGCGCAGACGCGTGCGGCAGCCTGCGCGGTGGCGATATCGACCCCGCCCGGCCCCACCGGCCCTTCACATGTTACCTGCCCGTCCCATTCGCAGATCTGGCCCGACAGGAAGATCACCTGCCCCTCGCGGCGAAACGGCAGGAATGCACCGCGCGGCGTCCAGGGTGGCGGAAGGGTCAGACCGAGCTCCTTCAGCCTTTGATCAATGCGTCCCATGTCTCGTCTCCGATTCCAGGTTTCCGATTGCCTGAGCGCCTCGCGTCGGCGCGACGACGAATGAACGCGAAAGATCAGGACAATGCGCGAACGGCACTGTCTGCGTCTCACCTGAGCCAGACCCCCATTTGCGCGCCGATCGGGGCGCCCGAGTCAATGCCGATCGACACGCGGCCGCAAGGCCCGTTCCCTGCCGTTCGCGACATCGCCATCGCGGTCGCTCAGCGCGCCCCGGGCAGATCGACAACCATCCGGTTGATCGGCATGGCAAAGGTCGGCGCGCCGCGCGGGGACATCGCGGCGAGCATGCCGGCGAGGTCGGCCAGCATCTGCAAACGGGCGGCCGGCGACAGCACGAAGGCCGCGTAGAAGAAGCCGGCCGCCTCCTGCGCAAGTGTCTCCGCCGGCCCCGACATCGTCACCACACCGGTCTCGACACGCACCTCCGCGCCGGGAAACGCATCCCCGACGAGCGTGACGAGGCTGTCGGCGGCGCGCACCCGCGGATCGCCCAGATCCACCCGGCCGTAAGCGGGCAGCTCCGCCTGAACATGGCCGTAAATCAGGTCATGCACCTGCGTGTAGCCCGGTGCTGCGTCCATGGGGCCGTCGACCAAGGCCGCGAAACGGCCACCCGGCGCGAGAACACGGCCGATCTCGGCCAGCACGGGCGCGACCGGGTCCATCAGGGTGAGCGCCCAGTGGCACAGCGCCACATCGACCGATCCGTCGGGAAGGAAACCGAGCCGCTGCGCCTGCGCCTCGACAAGCTCGGCGCGCCCCTCGGGCAGCCGGTCGCGCGCCAGGGCCAGCTCTTCGGGTGAAAGGTCGATCCCGA
This sequence comes from Paracoccaceae bacterium, assembly GCA_003550665.1. Lineage (GTDB taxonomy): Bacteria > Pseudomonadota > Alphaproteobacteria > Rhodobacterales > Rhodobacteraceae > Alkalilacustris. Next base: position 3,673 of record PUKW01000150.1, read on the forward strand.
TCAGGCGCAGCTGCGGCGGCAGGGTCTCGTGGCACAGCTGCAGCAGCGGCCCGGAACCGCAGGCGACGTCCAGCAGCACGCGATGACGCTCCCGGTCGACCGCCTCGGCCAGCCACGCATAGCTCGTGCGCCCCTGCGCGTCGCGGCAGCGCATGGCGCAATGTTCGGTAAATCCCGCATGGTCGCGGTGCACGGCGCGCAGATGCGCGCGCAGCGCCACCTCGTCGGGCGCGGCCCCGCGTGCGACACTTTCAGTCCAATCGGTGCGCAGCGGCGCATGTGTCATGGCTTGCCTTTCTGGAAGGGGAGGATGGCCCGGTCGCGGTGGGCGCGGATCAGCCGGTCACGGCCATCAGCCAGACACGCTGGTTGAAACGCCAGCCCTCCGGATGGCGACAGGTGGACAGGTAGCCGGCCAGTGGCTCGGTCGCGCGCATGTCGGCGAGGGTCGTGCGGTCATCAAAGACGCAACGCTGCAGATAGCCCTCGACGGCCTCGGTCTCGTCCGCTGCGGCAACGCTGTCATAGGCCACGTCCTGAACGACGACCTCCGCGCCCGCCTCCCGGAGCGCCTGCGCGATCGTCTCGGCCGAAATGTAGGGCGCGGCATCGGGCGGGCCGAACGCGGCAAGGTAGTGGCGATGAAAGGCGACGTAATGACCGGCTTCGGCGCTATGGGCGATGAGGCCGATGCCACCCGGCGCAATCGCGGCGCGGAACCGGTCCATTGCCGCGGCAAGCTCGGCCGGCGGGACGGCGTAGATCGCATGTGTCGCCCAGACGATATCGTAGCCTTCGGAGGGGGGCACGAAATCCTGCAGCGTCGTCTCGAATTCCGCGGCCGGGAGGAAGGGCGCCGGCAGGGCCGCCCGCGCCTCGGCGATCGAAAAGGCCGACGGGTCGAGCAATGCCGTCTCGACCGGCTGCAGATCAGCGTCGCCCAGCCCGCCATGGCGCACGAGCGCATTGGGAAACTTGCCCGATCCGCAGGCCACGTCTAGCAGCCGCAGCGGGCGGTTGCCCGCCCGAGCCTGAGCTTGCTCGAAAAGCGCCCGCCAGTCGCGCGCCGTTGCGAGGTGACGGTAATCGTCGGTGGCCAGCGTGTAGAATGCCTCCATCCCGGCACGCCCGGCCTCGGACCAGTGCGCGGAGCTGCGCGTGAGCAGATCACTCATGGCCCGTATCCGCCACCGGCCAGCATACCGGGTTGAGCGGGCTCGCCGCTATATCACCCGGCCCGACCCCCGGCATGAATTTCTGCCAATCCCCCGACACCATCGTCGGCGCATCCACGATCCGCGCCCCGTCGGCATAATAAGTGTTGGCCAGAACGATGCGGCTTCGGTCCGTGCGGTTGCGGGCGGCGGTGTGGAAGTTGAGATTGTGATGGAAACTCACTTCGCCGATCTCGAAGGGCGTCTCGTCGACGGCGACATTGTTTCGCGCGAAGACCTCCGCGACGCCGCGATCATAGCCGGTGCCCGATTTTTCGAAGGTCACGGCGTCCACCAGCTCGTGCACGTCGAGCGGATAGGCGAAGGCAAGCGGCCCCATGGGCAGCGGGATCGCCTGCGCGGGCGCCCACGCCGTGACCACGTCGTTGGTGTCAAGCGGAAAATGATGATCGTCGAAGTGCCAGGGGGTGCGGCCGCAGGCCGGCTGCTTGGCGAGCACGTTGTCGTGGTAAAGCCGCACCGCATCCGCGCCGATCAGCTGTGCGGAGATCTGCGCAAGGCGCGGCGACATGACATACGCCTTCAGGAGCGGGTTGTCGGGCCAGATCATCTCCATGCTCAGGAACCGGTCCTGCGCGCCCCCGTCGGGATCGACGCCGAACTCGGCCCGCAGCAGGCGCACCAGTTCGCCGCGCAATTTCATCACCGCGCCGGGCGAGAAGACCTCGCGCAGCTTGATGAAGCCGTTCACCCGAAAGAACGCGATCTGCTCGTCGCTCAGCGGGTACGGCTCGGCGAGCTCGGCGATGACCGCGTTATCGCTCGGCAATGCCACGTCGGGCAGCGGCGGCGCGGGCTCGAGCTGCCCGATCTCCTCGTCGTTGTCGGCGAGGCTGACATACCAGTCCCACCAGGCCTGGTTGTCCTGATCCCAGGGTGCGCTGATGTCGGTATCGGGGGACGTCCCGGTCTGGGCCATGGCTACTCCTCGGCGGTCACTCCCCGGCGACATAACGCGCAACCGCGCCACCTCAAGGGCGAAGGCGCTCGTCGTGCTGGCCTTTCCGTCGGGCGGATTAGGTAAGGGGGGCCACGACAGAGGATGACACCATGACCGACACGACAATCGAGGCCCGCGACCTCGCCGAAGCCGCGCTTGCGGGCCTGACCGCGCAGCCGAAGGGCCTGTCGCCGAAATGGTTCTACGACGCGCATGGGAGCGATCTGTTCGAGCGGATCACGCAGTTGCCGGAGTATTACCCCGCGCGGACCGAGCGCGCGATCCTCGAGACACGCCTCGACGAGATTGCCGCCGAGGTGCCCGACGGCGCCGTGCTCGTCGAGCTCGGCAGCGGCGCCAGTGTCAAGACCCGCCTGCTGCTGGACGGGTTGCCGCAGCTTGCGGGCTATGTGCCGATCGATATTTCCGAAGCGTTCCTGTTGCAGACGGCGTCGCGCCTGCGCGCGGACTACCCGGATCTCGCGATCACGCCTGTGGTGGCGGATTTCATGGCCCCGATCACCCTGCCCGATTTTGGCGGGCGCCCGGTCGTCGGCTTCTTTCCGGGCTCGACGCTGGGCAATCTTGACAGGCGCGGGGCGATGGAGCTGCTGGCGCGGCTGCGGGCATGGCCGGATCACGCGGCGTTGATCCTGGGACTTGACCTGGTCAAACCGGTGGAGGTGCTCGAAGCGGCCTACGACGATGCGCAAGGGGTCACCGCGGCGTTTAACCTGAACCTGCTGACGCGGTTGAACCGCGAGGCGGGCGCCGATTTCGACCTCTCCGCGTTCCGCCACAAGGCGGTCTGGAACGACGAGGCGCAGCGCGTCGAGATGCATCTCGAGAGCCTGCGCGCACAGCGGGTGCGCATCGCTGGCGAGACGATCAACTTCACCGCCGGCGAGACGATCCACACCGAAAACAGCCACAAGTTTTCACCCGAAACCCTGTCCATGATGGCCGCACGCGCCGGTTGGGGCATTGCCGGCATCCTCACCGACCCGGACGAGCTTTTCGCCGTCGCAATGCTGAAATGAGGTCAGGCGCCCCGGGCAACGGGGCGCCGACAGGCACGCGGGCAGGCCTCATCCGCCGGCGTCCCGTGGACAATCCCGCCATCGGCGAGGCGCCCCGGCCGCACGACGCCGCAGCGCTCCGGTCGGCGGGTGCGGGCACTCACGAAATGCCTCGCGCGCCCGGCGAAGCGCGAACCGGAGCCCTGTCACCACCGCGCGCGTCGCGGTCATCCGCATTCACGCAGCGCCCCCAGCACTTCCGGCTCGCATCCTCGAAGATCGCAACACCGGCTCCCAAGCTCGCGCAACATGCTTTGGGCGCGACATATCCGTAAGCTCGCGGTTGGTCGCCCGACCCCGGCGAAACGCGCGGTTGCATCGGTACCGCGACCGAAAATCAATGACCTGCCGACGCGTGCGCGGCCTCACCGCAGACAGCCTGCCGAGAGCCGAGAAGCTGTTGAAACGATGTCCAGGCGGCAGATGCCCCGCCGGCCGGTAAACTTTTACGGAACCGTCGCATCGCCTCGCCGGTTGTTGAAACAGTGCAGGCAAAGAAGGGTCTCATGAAGGTGACGATACTGATCGCGATGCTTTCGTCGATAGCCGTGCGCACGGGATGTGCGTCGGTCTCGGGACGGCGACGGTAGACCAACCGCGCGCGACCCGACGCCTTCGACGTCTTCGCTGTCGGGCAGCAGCCCGCAAGGGAGCGGCGTGGACATCGACCGCCCGATGCAGCGCGGCGCCCTGCAATCCCGACATCCGCTCCGCCCGCCAGCGGCGCGGTGACCGAACCCGGACAGCGCGATCCGGCAGGACTGCGCGACGCTGCAACCTGCCCGGCGCGGCGGGCGACCTTTGCCCCTTACTAAGGACAGGCCATGGACCAGATCATCGACACCGCCCGGCGAGCGTCACCGTCATTGCCGGACTCCGCCGCGTCGCCCCGCGGTGCCATCCTGCGGCCGGCCGCGCGCGCATCCGGAGCGACGCGATGAATGATGGCGCGCAGTTCGGCACCGAAGTCGAAGCCACGGCACCACGCGCAGCAAGAGCGCCCCCAACAAGAGCGGTCCTGGTCGCCGGCGGCGCCGGATTCCTTGGCGCGCGGCTGTGCGCAAGGCTGCGCGCGGCCGGGGCCGATGTCGTCTGCGTGGACAATCTTCAGACCGGACGTCTGTCGAACATCGCCGCGATGACCGGCCAGCCCGGGTTTCGCTTCATCAGGCACGACATCACGACACCGCTGATGCTCGTCGAGCCGATCGACGAGATCTATAACCTCGCCTGCCCCGCATCGCCACCGAAATACCAGATCGACCCGGTTCATACCTTCAAGACCAGCGTTCTCGGCGCCCTGAACCTGCTCGATCTCGCCCGCGCGAAGGGCGCGCGCATTCTGCAAGCCTCCACATCGGAGGTTTACGGCGATCCGGAGTCGAGCCCGCAAAGCGAAAGTTACCACGGCAACGTCAACCCCGTGGGCCCGCGTTCCTGCTACGATGAGGGAAAGCGCGCCGCGGAGACGCTGTTTCACGATTACGGCCTCCAGCACGGCGTGACGACCAAGATCGCGCGCATCTTCAACACCTATGGCCCCGGGATGGCGCCCGATGATGGCCGCGTGGTGTCCAACTTCATCATCCAGGCCCTGCGCGGCGAGCCGATCACCATCTACGGCAAGGGCGCCCAGACACGCGCGTTCTGCTACGTCGACGATCTGGTCGACGGGCTGATGCTGCTGATGGCGACGCCGCATGCGGTGCGCTACCCGGTGAATATCGGCAATGAGGGTGAGTTCACCATTGCCGAGCTCGCGAATCGCGTGCTGGCGAAGACCGGCTCGAGCTCGGCGATGATCCACAGCGCGCTGCCGGTCGACGACCCGAGGCAGCGCCGGCCCGACATCAGCCTCGCCCGGCGCGTGCTGCGATGGGAGCCGACGGTTTCGCTTGACGCGGGACTCGACCGCACAATCCCGTATTTCCGCGCCCAGTTCGAAGCCGGCCTCGCCCCGCTGGAGGCCGGCGCGTGAGCGGGCGCGCAAGGGCACCGGGCATGGGCGGCGCTCAGGTCATCGGCCGCCACGCCTGCAGGACGCCGGCGTTGGGCGCCCGGCCGGCCGGGCTCGACAGCTCCGGCACCGCGGACCCGAGCCGCCACCGGATCGATGCCGTCACGCACGCCAGAGATGCGATCTGCGCCGCGACGCAACCGTCGGGTATCGGCGCAATCGGCGGACACGCCGCGGCATGTCCCGCGACGGAGGTGCCCGATGCGCTCCGCGCCTGACAGCTCGATCGCGACCGGGCCGGAACCGGTCACCTACCTAGTGCCGCTCCTCTCGCGGGCCCAGGCGGTGAAGTATCACATCGCCTTCCTCGCCTGGCTGGCGGGGGCCGCCTATTTCTGGCTGTGGTGGTTCGAGCCGTCGAACAACATTCACACGCTCAGCTATGTCGTGCTGACACTGGCGGTCGGCTGGATCTTCTTCGTGCAGGTCTATTTCCTGACGCTCTTCCTGCGCGCGCGTGTGTGCAGTGCGCGGATCGAGGATCTGGGGGATTGCCGCGTCGCGATGGTCACCACCAAGACCCCGGCGGAACCCTTTTCGGTGGTTCGCGCCACGCTCGAGGCCATGCTCGCGCAGGCCTATCCCCACGACACCTGGCTCGCCGACGAGGACCCCGACGACGAAACCCGCGCCTGGTGCCTCGCCCACGGCGTCAGGATCTCTTCGCGCCACGGCGAGAGCGCCTATCACCGCGCCGACTGGCCGCGCCGCACAAGGTGCAAGGAAGGCAATCTTGCCTATTTCTATGATCATTACGGTTATCGCGACTATGATTTCGTCGCTCAGCTCGACTCCGATCACGTCGCAGCACCCGGTTACCTCGAGACGGTGCTTCGCCCCTTCGCCGATGCACGTGTCGGATATGTCACCGCGCCGAGCATCTGCGCGTCGAACGCCGCCGAGAACTGGTCGGCGCGCACCAGGCTGTTCGCGGAGGGCATGTTTCACGGCATCCTGCAGGCCGGTTACACCAACGGCATGGCGCCGCTGTGCATCGGGTCGCATTATGCGGTGCGCACCCGCGCGCTCGAGGAGATCGGCGGGCTCGGCCCCGAACTGGCCGAGGATCATTCGACAACGATGATCATGAATGCCCATGGATGGCGCGGGGTCCACGCCATCGACGCGATCGCGATCGGGGCCGGCCCAGTGGCGGCGTCGGACCTCATCACGCAGGAATTTCAATGGTCGCGAAGCCTCGCGACACTCCTGCTGGCGCACACGCCGGGACATGTGCGCAACCTGCCACCGCTGCTGCGGTTTCAGTTCGTCTTCGTTCAGCTCTGGTATCCGCTTCTGGCGCTGTTCATGGCGCTGATGTTCACGTTGCCGATCCTGGCGCTGGTCCTCGACATCCGATTTGTCGACGTCTCGTTCCCGGCCTTTATCGGCCACATGCTGCCGTCCACGCTCGTGATGATCGCGATCGCCTACGCGATCCGCAGCGATGGATTCTTCCGGCCCGCTGCCGCGGCGGTCCTGAGCTGGGAGAAGGCGCTGTTCATCTCGATCCAGTGGCCCTGGGTCCTGTGGGGCACCGCGACCGCGATCATCGATGTCCTGTTCGGCACCCGGGTAAGCTTTCGCGTCACGCCCAAGGGCGCGCGCGCGGCGCGCGTGCTGCCCTTGCGGGTCATCGCGCCCTATTTCGTCCTCGCCGCGGCATCGGCCGTGCCGATCCTTCTCGCACCGGGGCTCGAGCATGCGCGGGGCTTCTACATCCTCGCGGCAATCAATGCGACGATCTACGCGACAATCTTCGCCGTGATGATCGTCCGGCACATCCGCGAGAACGACATTTCACTTCGGCGCAACCTGCTCCCGGCCGGCATCCAATTCGCGGCGATCTCCGTACTCGCGGCCCTGATCGTTTCATCGATGTCGCTGCGGGGCGTCGAAAGCCTGCATGTGCTGACCATGGGCCTGGAGCCGCTGAACCTGACACGGTCGTTGCACTCGGTCTCCGGCGCCAGTCAGACGAGCGATGGCGCCGAACGAATCCAGTTCGAGATCTGGTGGGAATGATCCCCCGGACCAACCCGCAACCCGACATCGGGAGAAGATCATGAAAAAATCGAAATCCTCAGCCCACTCGTGCCGAGCGGGACCAACGAACGGGCGCGCGCGCGCAGTCCTGTCGGGCGCGGCCGTCGGTCTGACCCTTGCCACCGGCAGCGCGCTCGCGGCGCCGCCGGGAACGGTTCCCTTCGGCGTGTATGACCCCGAGGGCAGCTTTTCGCAGGACGGGGAAGTGAGCATCGAACACGTCTTCCTGCCCTGGCAGGGGGTCGACCTTGACACCCTGACGGCCGCAGACGCCTATGCGCGCGAACGCGACCGCTCGCTGCTCGTCACGGTCGAGCCCTGGACATGGGGTGAGACCAGCAGCGTGGAAACGCTGCGCAACAAAATCCTGTCCGGGGGCCACGATGCAACCATGCGGTCCGTGTGCCGCGCGCTGGAGCCGCTGCAAAGCCCTGTCACCGTGCGCTGGGCGCAGGAGATGGACAATCCGAACGGACATTTCCCATGGGCGCTCTGGGAGCCGGATGATCATGTCGAAGCCTATCGACGCATGGTCGGCGTCTGCCGCTCGGTTGCGCCCGGCCTCAGGTTCATGTGGTCGCCAGCCGGGGTCGAGGGTATGGAAGCCTACTACCCCGGCGACGACGTGGTCGACGTGATCGGGCTGTCGGTCTTCGGGCTGCAGGAATACGAGCGCGAGCACCTCGGTGGCGAGCACAGTTTCGCCGAGATTCTGGCCCCGCGATACGACCGCGCGGTGACATTCGGAAAACCGATCCAGGTCGCCGAACTCGGTTTTCTCGGAGATGACGCCTATCTCGATGAATGGTACAATTCCGTCCGCGAGCCACAGGACAGTTTCACCGAGCTCACGGCCGTCATCTACTTCAACCGGCAGGAGGTCTGGCCGTGGCCGAACGACTTCGGCCTGCCCGACTGGCGTCACAGCGCACAGCGCGACAACTGAGTCCGACCAGCGCGGACCCGCGGGCCTCGGCCCAAGGGTCCGCGCATGCTCCGCAAAGCGGCCCCCACCCGCGCCTTCGGACGCGCCGTTCTCCAACCTTCGGGAATCAAATCTTCGAAGCGCGCAGGATCGGTTCTCACCTTGCGCGACACACTCGATCCCTGAAATCGTCAAATGCCGTCATCGGTGCACGCATGTGCCGGCCATTCCGGCACCGCTCGCGGTGCAGGTCCATCGCGGCGCCGCAAAGGCAGGCTCATCTGACCGCAGCGCCTGGGCGGTGGCCGTGTTGTGCTGAGCCTCGAGCATCAGGAGGGTCGTGGGCGCCGGATCGGTCGGTGAGCAGCCAGCCAAGGCGAGGCCGCAGCACAAAGCCCCGACGCCAGGGAGAATGTTCATCATGTGTCCTTTGTGAGGGAAGGGGTCTTGCGACAGGCGCAAGGCGGGGTTCATGGCCGCGAGCACGGCCACTGCATTACCCCGTGCGGCTGTCAGTAAGCACAAGTCGCCCGCTTGGCAATGCAGTATTCCCGCGCCTTTCGGCGCCCGAGCCGCGCGACTGCGCGCGCCAGTGCCTCGTGCCGGCGCCCGAGGCCCGTTCATGCAAGCCGAACCACCTCGTTCGTCAGGCCGGCAACCGCGCGCGTGCCCGGCGCCGCAGCACTGCCTGAAGGTTTCCATGGCGGCGCGCGCGGCGGCCCCGGTTCCGGCGTTGGGCGTCTCGCGCAGATCTGCGGGGACGCCCGGCTGCATTGATTTCGGGTCGTCGTCGAGGACGTGGGCGGCCTTGTGCACCGAGCAGCGCAGGCGACTGATCCTCCGGGGGTCAGTGCAGTGCCGGAACACTTTTCGCCATGTCCTACACTCGCGTTTTCTGTCGCAAGCCTTGGGCGATTCCAGTGGCTTCAAAGGTTGGCTGGTGGGTGATGACGGACTCGAACCGCCGACATCCTCGGTGTAAACGAGGCGCTCTACCAGCTGAGCTAATCACCCCTGAACGCCCCGAGATCGGTAGCCGGAACGCGCGATGTTGTAAACCGGCCTTGCGGCGCCGGCCGCCGCTGCACCCGCAGCCGGTTGCTCACGAACCGGGGCACGAGACCCGGGAGGAGGCGAATGCGGCAATTCCATCAAATGAGGTCGCATCGTTTTCGAGCGCGCGGCGTTCATCCGCATTCACGCGCCGCCCCTAAAATCTTGAAATCGCATGATCAAAGAGCGCAAAGCCGGCCCCCACTCTTTCGCACCACGCTCTCGTCATCCGACCCCCAGGCTCATCGTGACGACGATCCCGCCGGTTGCGATGGCCAGCCCGTAGGGCAAGGTTGCCGATTTTTCATCGAGACGTGGAAAGCAGGCGCGCCGCCCGACCCAGATCATGGCGAGGGCGCCGCCCGCGAGCGCCGTCGTGCTGAGAAATGCACCGACATTCGCAAAGCCGACCCACAACGCAGCGGCGGCCGACAGTTTGACGTCACCACCGCCGAGCCAGCCCCGCTCGAAGACCAGAGCGCCGAGCAACAGGACTGCGAGCGCCGCGGCCAGATCAGCCGCCACGTTGCCCCAATCCGCACCCGTGACACCGAGGCGAAGCAGGGCGATGACCGCGACGCCGGCGCAGACGGCATTGGGTATGCGGCGCCAGCCAAGGTCGGCAACCGCCGCTGCCCCGAAAAGTGCGGACGCACAAATCGTCAGTATCTCAATCATTTCGCATCGTCGGTTTCCGTTTGGCGAGAAAGTCCGTGCGTGCTACGGTCGCATCAACAAGGAAATCAAAGGTTAAGGAACCTCCGAAAGCGCTGACCCATCCGGCCCGACCGGGCAGGTTTGCGCCACACACCTGGAGACTCGCCGATGCCGACGCAGCCCGTTTTCCCAGCCCGGCGCACGCGATGAAGGAGAAATTCACGCGACGGGAGCGACTGATGGATTCGGGCCCAATGGTGCCGGGGCGGGAGACGCCGCGGCTGATCGAGCCACCAGTTGTGCAGGGTCGCGACTTGGGGTGCGCGTGCGCCACTGCCCTCGGAAGGGGTCCTGCCGAGATGTTTTCTCGCGGCCTGGCAGGTACCTCGCGACCGGTGGCAGCGGAGATGCAACGTGATTTCGGCGAAAGCGCGCTGGAGGACCACCGCGGTCCCGGCATGCATTCCGGTGGGCAAGCGGATCGGCAATTGACCCGGGGAGCGATTTCTTGACGACCGCGGCGCCGGCTGTCGATGCGGTCAGCGGCACGAACCGAAGACCGGCGGCGGGGCGCGTCAGCCGGGGCCGGGACGTTCCGCTGCACGGTGCGGAACATTCCGCCCCGCCCCTCTTGCCATCACTCCGGTTTGCAATTGCGACAGCCATGCCAGCGCGCGACGCGTCGGCAACACCCCGGCAAACCACGCACGAAGGTCGAACGCCCCGGATGGGTCGGCAAGCAGCCGTTCCGCGCCATGAAGGCCCGGCAAGACCGGTTGACCGGGAACAGCGCCCGGCCCCTTCCGCCGTTCGCGCCCGGCACACGCCTGGCCCCAGGGACGCCGACGGGAGGAGAACGGGCCTGTGCGACACGATATTGCCAGATCCGAACGGTGCGCAGGGCTGCGCCGTGAAGGCTGCGGTTGCAACGATTGCACCCGCCGGCGTGGCCGTGCCGAGCATCCGCATGTCGCCGGGCATGTTGATCAGAGCTTCCACAATAAGATAGATCAGGGCAGTGAGCAGTAGAGGTCACATGATCATTCGTCGAGTCGTCTTGTCCGTCTGCACGGCGGTTGCACTCTCTGGGTGCGCTGCAATCGGGGATCAATTCAGCAGCGGTGATGATGAACCGTCGAACCTGAGGCTCGCGGATCGGGCAGCAGAGCAGGACGATTTCGAAACGGCAGCGGCGCTCTATCGGCGGGAATTCGACGACGATCCCGACTCGATTGACGCGCTGGTCGGGCTCGGACGCAGTTACCGCAATCTCGGTCAGGCGAGCCGCGGCAGGCAGGCACTGACCGAGGCGCTCGCGCGTCGCGGCGACGACCCACGCATTCTGCTCGAGCTCGGCCGGACGCAGCTGAGCGAAGGGCAGGCAGAGGAGGCGCTCGAGACGCTGGAGCAGGCGCAAGACCTGGCGCCGCGCGACCTGCAAGTCATCACTGCGCGCGGGATCGCGCTCGACCGTCTGAGCCAGCACGAAGAGGCACAGAGCGTTTACCGGGAAGGGTTGCGGCTCGATCCGACGAATTTCGCGCTTCTGGGCAATCTCGGCCTCTCGCGCGGGATTTCGGGTGACCCGGAGGCTGGTATCAGCACGCTGCGCGAGCTTGTCCGCGACGGAGAGGCGGATGCCCGCACCCGCGGCAACCTCGCGATGCTTTACGGCCTGGCCGGGCGCGAAAGCGAAGCGCGGGCGACCCTTGCCGGTGACCTCGAGGACCACGAGATCGACGAAAACATCGCCTATTATCGCGAGTTGCGCGAACTACTCGAGGCAGGCGGTTCGATTGGAGAGGCGGCGGGCGGAAGCGCGTGACTGCAACCTCCGGACCGCGCCGGGTTGGTCGTGGGCTCCGACTCTCGAGGAGGATGGCGAACCCTGAGCCAGACCACGCCCGGGGCGTTGCCCGAAACGGGCGCGGCGCGGCTGCTCCCTGACGGCGCGGTTCAACGCGCGTTGCTCTCGCAGCCGGGCCATGCCCCCAAACTTCAGCGGCATGCGTGCGGAGCGCAGGACCGGTTCCGGTTTTTGCGAAACATGCGCTCGGCGCTAGCCTGGAGCGGGTAGCGGGA
>PUKW01000325.1 GCA_003550665.1 Paracoccaceae bacterium
CTGATCGCGACCAATGACGCGCCGCATCTGCTGATCCTCGACGAGCCCACGAACCATCTCGACATCGAGAGCCGCGAGGCGCTGGTGGAGGCGCTCACGGCCTATTCCGGTGCCGTGATCCTCGTGAGCCACGACATGCATCTGCTGTCGCTGGTCGCCGACCGGCTCTGGCTGGTGCAGGGCGGGCGCGTGACGCCCTATGAGGGCGATCTCGAGAGTTACCGCGCGATGCTGCTGGCGGGAGATGCGCCGCAAAAGCCGGCCGCCAAGGCAAAGCCGGCGCGCCGCAAGACCACGCGCGAGGACCGCGCCGCCCTCAAGGCCGAGGTGCGCCGTTGCGAGGTGCGGCTCGAGAAGCTCGCCGAGATGCGCGATCAGCTCGCCGCGCGGCTCGCCGATCCGGCGCTCTATGAGCCCGGCCGCGAGAACCAGGCCGCCACCTGGCAGAAGAAATACGCCGAGGTTATGGAAGGGCTCGATCGCGCCGAGGCGCTCTGGCTCGCGGCGCAGGAGAAGCTCGAAGCGGCAGAGGATGCCTGATGGAGATCGGGTTCCTGATCACCGCGTTCGTCACGCTTTTCGTCGTGATCGACCCGATCGGGCTGACGCCGCTCTTTGCCGTGCTGACCCAGGGCGAGACGGCGTGGCGGCGGCGGATGATCGCGCTGCGGGCCTGCCTGATCGCCTTGGGCCTGCTCACGGCGTTCGGGCTGTTCGGCGAGGAGCTTCTGGCGGGGATCGGGATCTCTATGCCCGCCTTCAAGATTGCCGGGGGGCTTCTCCTGTTCCTGACGGCGCTCGACATGCTGTTCGAGCGGCGCACCCGCCGGCGCGAGGGGCATTCGGATGACGGGGCGGACGATCCGTCGGTGTTTCCGCTGGCAATGCCGCTGATCGCGGGCCCCGGGGCCATGGCCTCGATGATCCTGCTCACCGACCAGGCTTCGGCCGGATGGCTCGGCGTGCTCGCGGTTCATGGGGTGATGCTGGCGGTGATCGCGATGGCGTTCGCGTTGTTTCTGGCGGCGGGGCTGCTGGAGCGGCTGCTCGGCCGGATGGGGATACTCGTGATCACCCGGCTTCTCGGGATGCTGCTCGCCGCGCTGTCTGTGCAGTTCGTCATTGACGGGCTGCGCGAAGTGGGGCCGGCCATCACGGGGGCGTGACGGCCGGCCCGGGCGGGCTCAGAAGCTCATCACGCGCGTGCTTTCGCCCATGATGGCGCCGGCCATCTCGCCGGGATCGGCCACGCTCACCCCGTCGAGGAGCACCGATTCGTCGGCGTCCATCCCCGGCAGGTAGATCGCGCAGACCTCCACCGTCACATCGGCTTCTTCCATCATCATCATCATGAGGCCCTGCGGGCTCGCATCCTGCGGCGGCTGGCCGGCGGTGGCGCTTTCGGGGGCGTCCTCGAGGGCGATGTCGCCGGCCGGGCCGCAGAGCAGGATCTGCGCATCGGCGCCCTGCTGAACGGCGGCGTTGGTGAGCACCATCGCCATGAGCTGGGTCTGCGGGTCCGCGTCGGCGAGGATCGTCACCAGCCGCTCGGGGGCGTCCGCGAGGGTCGGGGTGGCGAGCACGCCCGCGAGGGCGGCAGTCGTCAGCATCTTGCGCATTGAAATCTCCTTCGGGTTGAGTTGGGGCCGGGGCTATCCCGGCCATCGGCGCGCGCAGGCGCGCGCGATCGGCTGACGCGCTCACTCGCGCGACAAGGGTGTTGCGCTCTCACTGCGCGGCGGCGGCCGGCGCACGGCTTGCGCGACATAGACGAGCAGCATCAGCCCGATGCTGCCCGCGACGAAGATGCCGAGCACCACGAGCCAGTCGATCGGCCCGCCGATGTCGCGAAAACCCGAGCTGGTGATCCACTGCACGAAGAGCACCGCCGCGATCCCGCCGAGCGGCGCGGCGAGTTCCGCGCGCACGAGGCGCCTGCTGTCGAGGCCGCGATCGCGAAACAGCATGTAGATGAAGGCGACGGTAATCATCGCGGCGATCACCACGAGGCTCCAGAAGAGCCCGGCGCCGAACATCTCCTCGAACACGGCGATGATGGTGCGAAAGCTGAATTCCTCCATGACACTCTCCTCAGGCGCGGCCGCGCAGCATGGCGTTGTAGGTCGGCTTGAGCGCGATCTCCTTCATGAGCCAGGAAATCCACAGCTCCTCGAGCGGCGCGATGACACCTGGGAAGGACGGCACGAGATTGTCCTCGTAATCGAACTCCACCAGCATCGCGCGGCCCACCCGCGTGATGAGCGGGCAGGAGGTGTAGCCGTCGAAGCTGGCGCTGCCTTCCCGCCCCTCCAGCTCGGCGACGAGGTGGTCCTCGACGACAGGGACATGGAATTTCACGCTCGCTGCCGTCTTGCCCTTGGGCACGCCGTTGATGTCGCCGATACCGAAGACGTTGGGAAAGCGGCGGTGGCGCAGCGTGTGCATGTCCACCTCGATCCAGCCCTGATCCTGCCAGCGATCCTCCCAGGACAGGCCCGACTGGCGCACCGCCTCGGGGGCGCGCTGCGGCGGGATGATATTGGTGAAGTCGTATTCAAAGCGCGCATCGCCGTCATCGGTCTCGAAATGCAGCTCGCGCCGCTCGGCATCGACGCCCTTGATGCGGTGATGGCGGTGCACCTCCACATCCTTGTCGCGCATCAGGAGCTCGACCTTCTCGGTGATCACCGGCACGCCGAACAGCGCCTGCGAATGGTTGACATAGGTGAGCTGCGAGTCCGTGCGCGTGCCCTTGCGGCGCAGATAGTCGTCGGTGAGGAAGGTGTATTTGATTGGCGCGCCGGCGCATTTCATCTCGGTGGGCGGGCGAAAGAATACGCCGCGGCCGCCGGCGTCGGTGAAGGCGTCCATCGCCCGCCAGGTGGCCTCGGCGTAGTCGGGGCCGGCATAGACCGCGCCGATGCCGTTGCGCCCGACCATGTCGAGATCGAAGCCCTCGACCGCGCCCCAGTCCAGCGTGAGCCCGGTCGCCACGATCAGGTAATCATAGTCGATGCGTTCGCCGCCCTCGGTGACGACGCGGTTGGCCTCCGGGTCGATCGCGGCGGCGTCCTCGCGCACCCACTCGATGCCGTCGGGCAGCCAGTCACCGGTGCCGCTGATCGCGTATCTGGCCGATTTGAGGCCCGAGGCAATCAGCGTGAAGCCCGGCTGATACCAGTGCTGGTCGCTGCCATCGACGATCGTGATCGTTGCCCCGTCAAGCCGGCGCATCAGGCGATTGGCGATCGAGGCGCCCCCCGCACCCGCACCGAGAATGACGATGCGGGCCGATGTCTGCACGGTCCGTGCGGCGGCGGGCGGTATCGCGGCGCTCAGCGCGAGCCCGCCCGCCGCGAGGCCGAGAAAGCCACGCCGGGTCGTGTCGAGGGAAAGGTCGTCGTTCATGATCTCCACCCATATTCTCTGATGCACATATAGCAGAATTTATATGTCTTACTAATGCCGACTCCGCGGCATTGCGACGCATCCCTTAGCCGGGTGCGGGCGGGTCCGCCTTGACATGGCGCAAGCGGTTCAGCGGGTGAGGATCAGCTCGTTGCCCGAAATGGTTATCGTGGCGAAGCGTTCGAGGTAGCTCATCCCCAG
>PUKW01000321.1 GCA_003550665.1 Paracoccaceae bacterium
CTGGGTCGCCCACCACCGTCTTCTGGAAATGCGTCACTCCAACACCGGCATCAGTTGGCAGCCGCCCTTGCGAGACCCGGAATGTCCGGTCGGCGGGCGCCGGTCAGCTTATGCGGATCGGCGGCAATGCGCGTGCCGGGTACCGAAAGTGGTGCGTGGATTTCGGGCCGGGTCGGCATGCGCGGTTGAAGCCGCGGCGCGGCGGCTTATCTTTCCGCTTTTGCCGTGCACCCGAGGGAGGCCCCATGTTCGCCGTCGAAGTACGTGACCATGTCATGATCGCACATTCCCTGCCCTCGCCCGTCTTCGGACCGGCGCAGGGCATGCATGGGGCCACCTTCGTCGTGGATGCGGCGTTCTTTTGCGAGGCGCTCGACGAGAACGGGCTGGTGGTCGATATCGGTCTCGCGAGCAAGGCGCTCGAGGAGACGCTGGCGCCGCTGCGCTACGCCAATCTCGACGAGACGCCCGAATTCGCGGGAAAGATCACCACGACCGAATTCCTGTGCCATCACATCTGGACCGGGCTCGCCGAGCCCGCGCGCGCGGGCGCGCTCGGTGACGGGGGGCGGCTGCGCCGGCTGCGCGTGACGCTGCATGAAAGCCATGTCGCGCGTGGCTGGTATGAAGCCGATCTTTGAAGATGGGATTCGCGGCGGACTGGCTCTCCCTGCGCGAGCCCGCAGACCATGCGGCGCGCGACGGCACGCTCCTGCGCCTGGCGGCGGAACGGGCGGCGATGGCGGGCGGCGAGTCGCCCGTGATCGTCGATCTCGGCTGCGGGACGGGCTCGACGGTGCGCGCCCTCGCGCCGCTGCTGCCCGACGCGCGCTGGCGGCTCGTGGATAACGACGCCGCCTTGCTCGAGCGCGCCCGCGCGAGCACTGCGGGCGCCGAGCTGCACCAGCTCGATATCGCGCATCTCGATGCGCTGCCGCTCGAGGGTGCGCATCTGGTGACCGCGTCGGCGCTGCTCGACCTGGTGACCGACGCCTGGCTGCGCGATCTGGCAGCCCGGCTCGCGGTGCGCGGGATCGGCTTCTACGCGGCGCTCACCTATGACGGCGCCATGAGCTGGACGCCGCCGCTGCCCGAGGACGCGGCGATCACGCAAGCCTTCAATCGCCATCAACGCGGCGTCAAGTCGCTCGGCACCGCGCTCGGCCCGGATGGCGGCGCGGCCGCGCGGGACCGATTCGAGGCCGAGGGCTTCATCATGCGCAGCGCCGACAGCCCCTGGCAGCTCGGGCCGGACGACGCGGACCTGCAGGGTGCGCTTTTCACCGGAATCGCCGACGCCGCGGGCGCCGCGGGCGCCGCGGACGCCGAGGCGTGGCTCGATCGGCGGCTCGCCGCTCGCGACGCGGGCGGGTGCCGCATCGGGCATCGCGACGTGCTCGCGATTCCGCCGCAAGATTGACAGCCGCGTGACATGCCGGCGCCGCGCCCTATCTCTGGGGGCTGTTGAAGGTATGTGCAAGGAGACGCGGATGCCGCGAACAGACGTGACAGCCCGGGCCTGGGAGCGGCTCCTCGCGATCCGCGCGGGGCGCGCCTGCGCCTGTTGCGGCGACTTTTCCGAGGGCGAGCGCGCCGCGCTCGATCTCTACGCCCCGATTGCGCGCCCGGCGGGCGACGCGCACCTGATCGCGCAGATCGGCCAGTCCCTCGACGGCCGTGTCGCCACGGAGTCGGGCGATGCGCGCGATGTCTCCGGGCCCGAGGGGATCGCGCATCTGCACCGCATCCGCGCGCTTGTCGACGCGGTCGTCATCGGGGTGCGGACCGCGCTGCATGATCGCCCGCGCCTCACGGTGCGTCTCGTGCCGGGAACCAACCCGGCGCGGGTGATCATCGATCCGCGCGGACGGCTGCCCAACGATGCCGCCGTGCTTGCCGAGAACGGCGCGCGGCGCATTGTGATCCAGTCCACGGACAAGGCGCGGCCCGAGGGCGTCGAGGTCATCCGACTGCCGCAGGACAGCTGGATCGCGCCGGGCGACATCGTCGGCGCGCTTCATGCGCGGGGGTTGCACAATCTTCTCATCGAGGGCGGCGGGATCACCATCGCGCGGTTTCTCGAGGCCGACCTGCTGGATCGGCTGCATGTCTCCGTCGCGCCGCTGATCATCGGCGCGGGCCCGCAAGGGGTCACCACCTCGCCGGTGTCGCGCTTGGCGGATGCGCGCCGGCCCGCGACGCGGGTCTTCGAGCTTGGCTCGGATGTGCTGTTCGACTGCGCGTTTACGCCGGTCAACCGCACTGCGGCCCGCGCGGCATGTCACGCCGCAACCGGCTGAGCCTCAGCGCGCGGCGTAGCGGATGCGATGGCAAAGCGTCGCCGGATCGTCGAGGATCGCGCCGTAACGCGCTGGCAGATCTTCGAATTCCGTTTCTCCTGAAATCAGAACGTCGAGCGCCGGGTCGGCGAGCAGCGTCAGCGCCGTGGTGAGGCGCCGCCGGTAGCTCCAGCGCGGCGCGCGCGCCGGCGGGATCCGCCCCACCTGCGAGCCGACGATCCGCAGCCGCCCGCTGTGAAACGCCCCGCCCAGCGGCACCGAAACCTCGCCCGCGCCGTACCAGCTTGCCTCGACGATGATTCCCTCCGGCCCGGCGCAGTCAATCGCCGTGGCCAGGCCCGCACTGCTCGCGCTGGCATGGATGACGACATCGGCGCCACCCGGCGCGACCTCGGGCCCGGCAAAGCCGCAGCCGAGCGCGGCCGCGAGCTCCGCCCGCTCGGGCGCGATATCCACGAGGGTGACCTGCGTGCCCGGCATGCGCGCGCACAGATACCCCGCCAGCGCCCCGATCACCCCGGCGCCCACCACCACGACGCGATCACCCGGCCCGACCTGCGCATCCCAGCAGACGGTCAGCGCCGTCTCCATGTTCGCCCCGAGCACGGCGCGCGCGGCCGGCACCGCATCAGGCAGCGCAATCGCGGCGGTTTCCGGGCAGGCGAAGCGATCCTGATGCGGGTGCAGGACGAAGACCTCCTGCCCCGCGCGCGGACCGCTGCGCACCCGACCGACCGTCGCGTAGCCGTATTTCACCGGAAACGGAAAATCACCCTCCTGAAAAGGGGCGCGCATGCGGTCGTATTCGCTCGCGGGCACGCGGCCCGCGAAGACGAGCCGCTCCGTCCCCCGGCTGATCCCGCCGAACAGCGCCGCGACCTCGATCTCGCCGTCGAGGTCCCCGGCGCGGCACAGCTCCGCCCGTTCCGGTGCGGTGATCCAGAGCGCGGTGGGGTCGGTCATGGCGATCCTCGATGGCGGAGACGGCTGCGTAAGCCTAGCCTTCCCGGCTGTGCCGGCAACCATCCGGCTGCCCCTGCGCGCGCCGGGTCGCCCGTCTGCGGTCACGCCCTGTGTGCCGGATCGCCCCCGGCCGTCACGCGAGTGCGGCGATGACTGGACGTGGCGCGGCTGGCGACCAGCGATGCGGCGGCGCAACGGCGCCCGATCCCGTCACACCTAGAGCATGTCGCGCAAAAGTGGGGACCGGTTTTGCGCTCCTCGGACATGCGATTTCAATAGGTTAGAGCGCGGTGCGTGAATGCGAATGAACGCGACGCGCTCTAGCCGGTTGAATTTGCGATCGAACTCAACGAGGGTCAAAGTCCCCTCGGCAGGAATTGGATATGCTCGATCTCATTACTCTTGGCCGGGCCTCGGTCGATCTTTACGGTGCCCAGGTCGGCGGACGGCTCGAGGATATGGGCACGTTTCGCAAGTATATCGGCGGCTCGCCCACCAACATCGCCGCGGGCACCGCGCGGCTGGGCCTGCGATCGGGGCTGATAACGCGGGTCGGCGACGAGCATATGGGCCGATTCATCCGCGAGGAGCTGGTGCGCGAGGGTGTCGATGTGCGCGGCGTGCGCACCGATCCCGAGCGCCTCACCGCGCTCGTGCTGCTCGGCATCCGCGACACGGAGCAATTCCCGCTCATCTTCTACCGCGAGAACTGCGCCGACATGGCGCTGTGCGAGGACGATATCGACCCCGCGCTCATCGCCGAGGCGCGCTGCGTGGTGGCCACCGGCACGCATCTGAGCCATCCGCGCACCGAGGCCGCCGTGCTCAGGGCGCTGCATCTGGCGCGCGAGGCCGGCGCGCGCACCGCGCTCGACATCGATTACCGGCCCAACCTGTGGGGCCTGTCCGGCCATGGCGACGGCGAAAACCGCTTCATCGCCGCGCCGTCCGTCACCGAGCGGCTGCAGGCGACCTTGCCGCTTTTCGATCTGATCGTCGGCACCGAGGAGGAATTCCACATCGCCGGCGGCAGCACGGACACCCGCGCCGCGCTGTGCGCGGTGCGTTCGCTGAGCGATGCGACGCTGGTCTGCAAGCGCGGGCCGATGGGCGCGGTCGCCTTCGACGGGGATATCGGCGAGCGGCTCGAGGACGGGCTTTCGGGGCCCGGCTTTCCCGTCGAGGTCTACAACGTGCTCGGCGCGGGGGACGGCTTCATGTCGGGACTCCTGCGCGGCTGGCTGCGCGACGAGGGCTGGCAGGCCGCCCTGACCTACGCGAATGCCTGCGGCGCCTTCGCGGTGAGCCGGCATGGCTGCGCCCCGGCCTACCCGACATGGGAGGAGCTCGATTTCTTTCTCGAACGCGGCGTGACCACCCCGGCGCTGCGCCACGACCCAGAACTCGAGGCGCTGCACTGGTCCACCACGCGCAAGGGCGACTGGCCCGAGCTGCGCGTGTTCGCCTTCGATCACCGCGCCCAGCTCGAGGAGATCGCCGACGCCGCCGGTGCGCGCGCGCATATCGGCCGCTTCAAGGAGCTGTGCCTCGACGCGGTCGAGCAGGTCGCGGCCGGGCGGCCGGGCTACGGGCTGCTGTGCGACGGGCGGTTGGGCCGCGACGCGCTCCACCGGGCCGCGGGACAGGGGCTGTGGATCGGCCGGCCGGTCGAGTGGCCGGGCTCGCGGCCGCTCGAACTCGAGCCGGAACTCGGCGCCGATTGCGGCGGGCTCGCGGAATGGCCGCTCGAGCATGTGGTCAAGGTGCTGTGCTATTGCCATCCCGAGGATGCGCAGGCGATGCGCGCCGCGCAGGAAGCGACGCTGACGCGGCTGTTCGAGGCCTGCCGTCGCAACCGGCTGGAGATGCTGCTGGAGGTGATCCCCTCCAAGGTCGGCCGCGTCGATGACGACACCACCGCGCGGCTGATCCAGCGCTTCTACGATATCGGGATCCGGCCTGATTGGTGGAAGCTGGAACCGCTGGCCTCCGACGGCGCGTGGCGCAGCTGCTGCGCCGTGATCACGCGCAACGATCCGCATTGCCGCGGCATCGTCGTGCTCGGCCTCGACGCGTCGCATGACGCGCTGCAAAGCAGCTTCGATGCCGCCGCGCAGCACCCGCTCGTGCGCGGCTTCGCGGTCGGGCGCACGATCTTCAGCGCGGCCGCGCGCGACTGGTTCGCCGGCAGGCTGAGCGATAGCGACGCTGTCGCCGACATGGCCCGGCGCTACGGCGCGCTCTGCGCGAGTTGGGACCGCGCGCGCCAGCGGGCGACGGGCTGAACCCGACACCGCGCATCTGCGCCGCCGCGACGGGCTGCGCCGGCGCCAGTGTCGCGGCTTGCGGGCAAGGCGATCACGCGCGCGCTCCTTCGTGCAGGCCCAGGGCGCGCAGGGCGGCAGCGAAACTCGCATCCGGCGCGCGCACGTCAAAGGGTACGGCGGTCATCCCTGCCGCCTCGGCACCTCGCAGGTTGCGCGGCTGATCGTCGAGGAAGACGCAGTTGCCCGGCACGACCCCGAGCGCGGCGCAGCACAGCTCGTAGGCCAGCGGATCGGGCTTGAGTATACCGGTATGGGTCGCGTCCACGATGGCGTCGAAATCGTCAAGCACCGCGAGACGCTCGCGAAACGTCTCGCCGTAGAAGAGGTCAAGCTCGTTCGACAGAACCGCGAGCTTGCGCCCCGCCGCCTTCACCCGCGCGATCGCCGCCAGCGCCTCGGGCCGGATGGTGGCCTCGGGTGCAGTCCCGCGGGCCGCGCGCACGAAGTCCGACATCTCGGTCCAGTCCGCCCCGACCAGCTTCGCGACCTCCTGCGTGCGATACCACCAGTAGTCGCGCTCGGTGAGCTTCTCGGCGAGCACGTCGCGCCAGAGCGGATCGGCGGCCGGGTCGAACGGCCCCTGCCAGCGCAGCGTGCCAGCCGGAAGGCCGAGCGCGGCCTCCGTCATCGGGTGCGTTTCGAACATGGTTCGCGAAATGACGCCGCCGAAATCCAGAATCAGTGCCTGCATGGCCGCAATCCCCCGGTGCGCCGGCCGCGCTGATCCGACATCCGTCGAGCTTACAGCGCCGGGGCGGCGAATCAAGTGCGGTGCATGCGCATGGCGCGCAATGAACCGGCGCGCGCGCCACCCTGCGCCGCGCCGATTCGGTCCCGTAACGCGCTTGCCGCATCGCAGCGCCCTTGTCGGGCGGGTCCCCATGGCGCTACGCTCGGCCGGTGCGCGAGAACAGGCGCGCACCGGCCCGCGCCGGCATCACAACGGGAGACGCATCATGGCATCGAGACATATCCTCACCCCCGCCGCGGCGGGGCTGGCGCTCGCCGCGGGGGCCGCATCGGCTGACGAGCCGCTCAGCGTGGCGGGCATCCACGCCTCGCCGGTCGAGAATGCGTGGAATTCGCGCCTTCACGAGGCGCTCGAGGAGGCTGCCGCGGAAGGGATCATCGACTACCAGTTCTCCGAGGGCGTCTCCGGCACCGACTACCCCCGCGCGATGCGCGAATACGCCGAGCAGGGGGTGGATCTGATTGTGGGCGAATCCTACGCCGTCGAGCGCGAGGCGCGCGAGGTCGCCGCCGATTATCCCGACACCGCCTTCGTGATGGGCTCGAGCGGCGATCCCGCGGGCGAGAATTTCGGCGTCTTCGGCACCTGGAATCACGGCGGCGCCTATCTCGCCGGGATGCTGGCGGGGGCCATGACCGAGACCGACACCGTGGGCTCCGTCGGCGCGGTGCCGATCCCCGAGGTCAACCTGCTGATCAACGCCTTCGCCGCCGGCGTCGCCGAGACGAACCCCGATGCCCGCCACCTCGTCTCCTTCATCGGCACCTTCTTCGATCCGCCGCAGGCGCGCGAGGCCGGGCTCGCGCAGATCGATTCGGGCGCCGACATCCTCTTTGGCGAGCGCATCGGCACCGCCGACGCCGCCGAGCAGCGCGGAGTCCTCGCCATTGGCTCGCTGATCGACTACACCGACCGCTACCCCGACACCGTCTTCGCCAACGCAATGTGGTATTTCCGGCCGACCCTCGACGCCGCCATCGCCGACGTGCAGGCGGGCGAGCCCACCGGGCGCAACTACACCGACTACAGCCTGATGCCCGCGGGCGGCAGCGACATCCTTTTCGATGCCGATATCCCGCCCGCCGAGGCCGTCGAGGCGATGGAGGCGCGGCGCCTGGAGATCCTCGAGGGCGATTTCGAGGTCCCGGTGAACATGGACGAGCCCGGCTGAGCCGCGGTGGCGGATCCGGTGGACGCGATGGGGGCGGCGATCGCGGCGCGCGGGCTCTGCGGCGCGCAGAGACCCGGCGCGATCGTGGCCGCACGGGCCGATGACATCGGCGCCATCGCCGGGCTCCCGCCCGCCGCCGCGCGCCCGGCGGCGGGGGCCGCGTGATGGCCGAGCCGGTCCTGCGCCTGTCGGGGATTTCCAAGCGCTTCGGCCCCGTCATTGCCAATGAGGCGATTTCGCTCGAGTTGCGCCGCGGCGAGCTGCTGGCGCTGCTGGGCGAGAACGGCGCGGGCAAGACGACGCTGATGAGCATCCTGTTCGGCCATTACACCGCCGATGCCGGCCACATCGAGGTTGAGGGGCGCCCCCTTCCCCCCGGACGCCCGCGCGCCGCGATCGATGCGGGCATCGGCATGGTGCATCAGCATTTCTCCCTCGCCGACAACCTGACCGTGCTCGAGAACGTGATGACCGGCTCCGAGCCGGTCTGGCGGTTGCGGTCGAACCGGGGCCCGGCGCGGCGCAAGCTCATGGCGATCGCCGAGCGCTTCGGCCTGCGGGTCGACCCCGGCCGGCGGGTCGGCGATCTCTCCGTGGGCGAGCAGCAGCGCGTCGAGATCCTCAAGGCGCTCTACAATGACGCGCGCATCCTCATCCTCGACGAACCGACCGCAGTGCTGACCGGGCGCGAGGCCGAGACCCTCTACGCCACGCTGCGCATGATGGCGCAGGAGGGGCTGTCGCTGATCTTCATCTCGCACAAGCTGCGCGAGGTGATGGCGGCGGCGGACCGCATCGTGGTGCTGCGCGGCGGGCGCAGCGTCGCCGAGCGTGCCCCCGCCGACACCTCGCGCAGCGACCTCGCCGAGTTGATGGTGGGCCGGCGCATCGCGCGCCCGCAGCGCGCCCCCGCCACCCCGGGCGCGCCGGTGGTCGAGGCGCGCGGTGTCAGCGCGCGCCATGCCGGGGGCACCGACCTGCACGCCATCGATTTCACGCTGCATGCGGGCGAAACGCTTGGAATCGTGGGGGTTGCGGGCAATGGGCAGACCGCGCTCGCGCGGCTCGCGAACGGGCTGCTCGCGCCGTATAGGGGGCGGCTGACCATTCTCGGTCGCGCTGTGCGCCGGCCGGATGTCGGCGCACTGGTGCGCGCGGGTGTGGGGCGCATCCCCGAGGACCGCACCCGCGAAGGGGTCATCGGCGAGTTCGCGCTTTGGGAAAATGCCGTCCTGGAGCGCATTGATCTGGCGCGGTTTTCCCGCCGCGGGATCGTCAACCGCGCCGCCGCGCGCCGCTTCACGCAGGAGATCATCGATGCCTTCGACGTGCGCGGCGGCGGCCCCGATCACCGCGCCAGCCTGCTGTCGGGCGGCAACATGCAAAAGCTGATCCTTGGGCGCAACATGATCGAAGGGCCGCGACTGCTGATCGCGGCGCAGCCGACGCGCGGGCTCGACGAGGGCGCGATCGCGGCCATCCACACCCGGCTTCTGGAGGCGCGCGCAGCAGGGGCGGCGGTGCTGTTGATATCGGAGGATCTCGACGAGGTAATCGGCCTTGCCGACCGCATTCATGCCATCGCCGGTGGGCGCATGTCGCCGCCGGTTGCGGCCGAGGCGGCGGATGCGCGCCGGCTCGGGCTGATGATGGCGGGCGACTGGGACGAGGAGCGCGCCGCCGATGCGCATTGAGCAGCGCACCCACCGCCCGCGCGCGCTGTTCCTGCTGGCGCCGGTGCTGGCGGTCCTTGCCGCGCTCGCGATCTCGGGCGGGCTGATCGCGCTCACGGGGGCATCCGTGCTGGATGCGTACGGCCATATCCTCGCGGGTGCGCTCGGCACGCGGCTGGCGATCACGGAGACGCTGACGCGGGCGACGCCCCTGATCCTGACGGGGCTCGCCGCGGCGGTGGCGTTTCGCGCGCGGCTCTGGAACATCGGCGGCGAAGGGCAGTTCTTCATCGGCGCGATCGCTGTGGCCGCGGTCGGCGCGGAGCTTACGGCCGGGCTGCCCGCCGCGCTGGCGATTCCGGTGCTGCTCGTCGTGGGGGCGCTCGGGGGCATGGTGCTGATGGTGACGGCGCTCGGGCTGCGGCTGAGGTTCAATGTCGATGAGGTCGTGACCACGCTGCTGCTCAACTTCGTGGCGATCCTTTTTGTTTCCATGATGATCGAGGGGCCGTTCAAGGACCCGATGGCATTCGGGTGGCCGCAATCCGTGCCCGTGGCCGACAACGCGACCCTGCCGCGCCTGATCGAGCGTTCGCGGCTGCATGTGGGGCTCGTGATCGCGATCGCGCTCGCGGTGGCGATCTATCTGCTGCAGGCGCGCACGGTGTTCGGGATGCGCTCCAAGGCGGCCGGCTTCAACGCGCCCGCGGCCGCCTTCGCGGGCGTGCCGCTGGGGCGCACGCTGATGATGGTGGCCTGTCTGTCGGGCGGGCTCGCGGGGCTGGCGGGGGCGGTGCAGGTGCTCGGCGTGCGCGGCTATGTGACGACGGACCTGTCGCCGGGCTTCGGTTATTCGGGGATCGTGATCGCGATGCTCGCCAATCTCAACCCGATCGGGGTTGTCGCGGCGGCGGTGTTTGCGGCGGTGATGTTCATCGGGGCCGACGGCATGAGCCGCGCGGTGGGTATTCCGAGCTACATCGCCGATGTCACCGTGGCGCTGTCGCTGCTGACGATGCTGGTTGCGCTGTTCTTCACGCAGTACAGGATCCGCCGCTGATGGATGCGCTCTGGATACTTGCCTCGACGGGGCTTTGGGACGCGGTGCTGCGCATCGCCACGCCGCTGATCTTCGGCACCCTCGGCGCGCTTCTGTGCGAACGCGCCGGGGTGCTCAATCTCGGGATCGAGGGGATCATGACCTTCGGCGCGATGATCGGCTGGCTGACGGTGTTCTCGGGCGGCGGGCTGTGGACGGGACTGCTCGTCGCGGCGCTGTGCGGGGCGCTGTTCGGGCTGCTGCACGCGGCGCTGACGGTGCCGCTGGGGCTGTCGCAGCATGTCACCGGGCTGGGGATCACGCTCTTCGCCGCGGCGCTGAGTTACTATATCTTCCGTCTCGTCGTCCCGCTCGAGGCCTCGCCGCCGACGATCGAGGCCTTCCGCCCCGTCGAGATCCCGATCCTGGCCGAGATTCCCTTTCTCGGCGAGGTCATCGCCAATCAGACCGCGCCTACCTACCTCGCGCTCGCGCTCGTCGCGGTGATGGGCTGGGTGCTGTTTCGCACGCCGCTCGGGCTTGCGATCCGCATGACCGGCGAGAACCCGCACTCCGCCGAGGCGCAGGGCGTGAACCCGCTGGTGGTGCGCACCGCCTGCGTGATGGCGGGCAGCGCGCTGATGGGCGTCGGCGGCGCGTTCCTGACCATGTCGGCCTTCAACAGCTTCTTTCCCACCATGGTCCAGGGCCGCGGCTGGATCTGCATCGCGCTGGTGGTGTTCGCGTCCTGGCGGCCGGGCTGGGCGCTGTTCGGGGCGGTGCTGTTCGCCACCTTCGATGCCTATCAGCTGCGGCTGCAATCGGCGCTCGAGAACACGGTTCCTTATCAGCTCTTCCTGATGGCGCCCTATCTCGCCGCGATCGTTGCGCTCGCCTTCATGGCGCGCAAGGCGCGGGTGCCGCAGGCGCTGATGCGGCCCTATCGCCGCGGCGAACGCTGATCGCGGCGCGGGCCTCGAGCGCAGCGCGCTCTACTCGGGCAGCACCTCGCGCAGGAAGCCGAGCGCGGCGCTCAGCCCATCGGGCGCGATGCCGTGGCCGATCCCTTCCGAAACCCGGGTGAGCACGCCAAAGCCCGCCGCCTTGAGTGCCTGCGCGGCCTCGGGCATCGAGGCGGGCGGCACGACCTCGTCGGCGTCGCCATGCACGAGCAGCACCGGCGGCCGGCTCACCGTCTCGGCGGCGAGGCGCTCGGGCGCGAGGAGCCGGCCGGAGAATCCGACGATCCCGGCCACCGGTTCGGCGCGGCGCGGCAGGACGTGCAGCGCCATCATTGTGCCTTGCGAGAACCCGATCACGGCGAGCTGGGCGGAGCTGATGCCCTCGGCCTCGAGCACGCTGTCGAGATAGGCGTCGAGGTCGCTTGCCGATGCCTGCAGGCTCGTCGCGACCGCCGCCTCGTCGGAGCCGTCCATCCAGGGGATCGGGAACCACTGATAGCCGAACGGATTGCCCGCGCAGCGCTCGGGCGCGTCGGGGGCGAGAAACACGGTGTCGGGCAGGTGCTGCGACAGCGGATCGGCGAGGCCGAGCAGGTCCGCCCCGTCGGCGCCGTAACCGTGCAGGAACACGATCACGCTTTTCGTGGTGCCCGAGCGCGCGGCGCGGCGCCCGGCCTTGAGCTGTCTCGTCATGCGACCCCCTCGCGTCCCTTGTCCACGCGGTAATAGGCCCACAGGAGCCGCGCCGCAACCGCGCGCCAGGGCGACCATCCCTGCGCCATGTCGCGCAGCGCCGCCTCGCGCGGGCGGGCGGGCAGATCGAAGAGCATCCGCGCCGATTCCTGCAAGGCGAGATCGCCCGGCGCAAAGACATCCGCGCGCCCCAGCGAGAACATCGCGTAGATCTCCGCCGTCCAGCGCCCGATCCCCGGCACCGCCGTCAGCTCCGCCACGACCGCCTCCGTCGGGGCCTCGCGCAGCGCGGCGTAGTCGATCCCGGCGGCGGCGAGCGCGATGACATAGCGCACCTTCTGGCGCGACAGCCCCGCCGCGCGCAGCGCCTCGGGATCGGCCGCGGCGACCGCCTCGGGCGCGGTCAGCCCCGCCGCCTCGAGCCGCCCCCAGATCGCGCGCGCCGCCGCGACGCTGACCTGCTGGCTCACGATCGCGCCCATCAGCGCGGCGAACCCGTCCGCCCGGTGGCGCAGCGGCAAGGGCCCCGTCAGCGCGAGCGCCTGCGCAAAGCGCGGCTCGCGCCCGGCGAGCCACGCGGCGCCTTCGGCAACGCAGTCCTCGGTTTCGATGATCCGTTCGCGCATCCGCGAAACCTAGCCGCCCTGCCCCGTCGCGCCAACCCGTCGCGCGCCCCAGCCGCCGGCTTTGCCCTTCCCCTTTCCGGCGCAGGGCGCTACCCAAGGCGACATGACCGAAACCGCCGCGACAGCCGCCCCGTCCGATCGCCGCGCCAAGCGCAACGTGACCGTCCTGATCGCCGCGCAGGCGATCCTCGGGGCGCAGATGCCGATGATCTTCACGGTGGGCGGGCTGGCCGGGCAGAGCCTCGCGGCGAATGTGTGCTGGGCGACGCTTCCGATTTCGCTGATCGTGCTCGGCTCGATGCTCACCGCCACGCCGCTTGCGGCCTTCATGCAGCGCTACGGCCGGCGGGCGGGGTTCATCCTCGGCACGATGGGCGGCACGCTGGGCGCGGCGATCGCGGCCTACGGGCTCTGGCACGCCTCCTTCGAGCTGTTCCTGCTGGGCTCGCTGTTTACCGGAATGTACATGTCCACGCAGGGGTTCTACCGCTTCGCCGCCGCCGACACCGCTTCGGACGCGTTCCGGCCCAAGGCGATCTCCTATGTAATGGCGGGCGGGCTGCTCGCCGCGGTGATCGGCCCGCAGATCGTCAATGTCACCGCCGAGAGCATGCTGATCCCGTTTCTGGGCACCTATCTCGCGGTGATCGCGCTCAATCTCGGCGGTGTGTTCCTGTTCGCGTTTCTCGACATCCCCACGCCCCCGGCGCCGAAGGTGGACGCCCCGGTGGCGCGCTCGCGCCTCGAGCTTCTAAGCACACCGGTGATCGCGGTCTCAGTGGTCTGCGCGACGGTGTCCTATGCGCTGATGAACCTCGTGATGACCTCGACGCCGCTCGCCGTGGTGGGCTGCGGCTTCGCCACGAGCGACGCGGCCAATATCGTCTCGGCGCATGTGCTGGCGATGTATGCGCCCTCTTTCGTCACCGGCCACATCATCGCGCGCATCGGCGCGGAGCGCACGGTGGGGCTGGGGCTTGCGATCCTGGCGGCGGCGGGGATCGTCGCGCTCAGCGGGGTGGAGCTGACGCAGTTCTACATCGCGCTGATCCTGCTTGGCATCGGCTGGAACTTCGGCTTCATCGGCGCGACCACGATGCTCGCGAACAATCAGCGCCCCGAGGAGCGCGGCCGCGCGCAGGGGATGAACGACATGATCGTGTTCGGCGGCGTGACCTTCGCCTCGCTGTTTTCCGGCACGCTGATGAACTGCATGGGTGGCTCGGCGGAAGCGGGCTGGGCGCTCGTCAATCTCGCGATGCTGCCGTTTCTCGTGATGGCGGGCGCGGCGCTGATCTGGCTCGCGATGCGCCCGCGCGCGGCGTAATCAGCCGATCAGCGCCATCGCCGGGAAGGTCTCCAGAAGCCACCAGGAGAACCGGGTGAACGCCCCAGTCACCATGGCCAGCCCGACCAGCAGCAACAGCGCCCCCATCGACCGCTCGATCACCTTCATGTGCCGCTTGAGCCGCGTCATGATCGCCATCGAGCGCTGCACGAACACCGCCGCGAGCAGGAAGGGCAGCCCCAGCCCCAGCGCATAGACGCCCAGAAGCGCCGTGCCACGCGTGACATCCGATTCCGTCGCCGCCATGCTCAGGATCATCCCAAGAACCGGGCCGATGCAGGGCGTCCAGCCGAACGCGAAGGCCAGCCCCAGCACATAGGCCCCCACCGCCGAGCCGCCGCGCTCTCCCGCATCCATCCGCGCCTCGCGGTCGAGGATCGGGATGCGGAACACCCCCACGAAATGCAGCCCGAACACGATCACGACAACGCCCGCGATCTGCGCAAACAGCACATCATTGCGCAGGAAGAACGCCCCCATCGACGAGGCCGTGAAGCCCAGCATCATGAAAACGGTGGACAGCCCCAGAACGAAAAACAGCGCCGGCAGGATCGCCTTGCGGCTGGCGCGGCCCTGCTCAGTCAGGTCGTTCATGCTGATCCCGCCCATATAGGCGAGATAGGGCGGCACGATCGGCAGCACGCAGGGGCTGAGAAAGGACAGGCCCCCCGCCGCAAGCGCGATCATCATCGCCGGCATGAGCGCGGCATCGAAAAGGTCGAATCCAAACATGCGAACTCCCTGATGCTTTCGGCGTAATCCATCCTGCGCGCGCCGTCACGCGGCGGATGGTCACATTGGCGTGCCGTGCGGCACTGGACCGCCCCCGGCCGAGCGGCTATGCAGCCTGCGCAGCCGCCGGAGAGCCGCCATGTCCCAGATCAAGATCGCCCCCTCCATCCTGTCCTCGGATTTCGCGAATTTCGGCGCCGAATGCCGCGCCATCGAGGCCGAGGGGGCGGACTGGGTGCATGTGGACGTGATGGACGGGCATTTCGTCCCCAACATCACCTTCGGCCCGGCGATGTGCAAGGCGATCCGGCCGCATGTGCGCACGGTGATGGACGTGCATCTGATGATCGCGCCGGTCGATCCCTATATCGAGGCCTTCGCCGGGGCGGGCGCCGACATCATCACCGCCCATCTCGAGGCCGGCCCGCATATCCACCGCACGCTGCAGGCGATCCGGGCCACCGGCGCGAAGGCCGGGCTCGCGCTCAATCCGGGCACCGGGATCGAGCCGGTGGCGCATCTGCTCGACATGATCGACCTCGTCTGCGTGATGACGGTCAATCCGGGCTTCGGCGGGCAGGCATTCATCGACAGCCAGATCGCCAAGATCAGGGCGCTGCGCGCCATGATCGGGGACCGGCCGATCCTTATCGAGGTCGATGGCGGCATCACCGCCGAAACCGCGCCGCGCGTCGCGGCGGCGGGGGCGGATGTGCTGGTGGCGGGGTCGGCGGTGTTCAAGGGCGGCTCGGTTGACGCGCCGCAGGTCTATGGCGACAACATCCGCGCCATCCGCAGCGCCGCCGCGAAGGCCGTGGGCCGCATGGCCTGAGCGCGGCAAGCCAAGGGAGCCACGACATGGCATTGAAGGAAACCCCGATATGCGATTTCGGCTGGACGCCGCAGGGCTTCACCCTGCCCGCCACCGACGGGCGCAGCTACAGCCTCGACGACATCCGCGGGCCGAACGGCACGGTGGTGGTGTTCATCTGCAATCACTGCCC
>PUKW01000261.1 GCA_003550665.1 Paracoccaceae bacterium
CCGGCGGCGATGAGCACGTTCTCGGCCTGAAAGCCGCCGATCAGGCCGAGCCGGAGCTGATGCGCCGTCCCGCGCCAGGCAAAGCGCAGCTCCTGCCCGGTGGCGTCGAAGCGCTGCGCGAGCAGCCGCAGATCCGCATCGCCGCCGCGCCCCGCGCGCAGTACCCGCTGCCCGCGCCGGGCCGCGATCTCGGCCATCGCGGCGCCGCGCGCGTCCTCCATGTTGATCACGGCGGTGCCGTCCTCGGGCAGCACGCGCGCGAAGAGCCCGGCCTTGGCCTCGAAATAGGTGTCGAGATCGGCGTGATAATCGAGGTGATCCTGGCTGAGATTGGTAAACCCCGCCGCGCGCAGCCGCACCGCGTCGAGCCGGCGCTGCGCGAGCCCGTGCGAGGAGGCCTCCATCGCAGCGTGATCCACCCCGGCGGCGGCGATCTCGGCGAGGATGCGGTGCAGGGTGATCGGCTCGGGCGTGGTGTGGGCGAGCGCGGCGGAATGATCGCCCTCGACGCCGGTGGTGCCGAGATTGGCGGCGGGATGGCCGAGTGCCTGCCAGATCTGGCGCGTGAAGCTCGCCACCGAGGTCTTGCCGTTGGTGCCGGTCACGGCGACCATCGTGTCGGGCTGCGCGCCCGACCACAGCGCCGCGGTCAGCGCGAGCGTCTCGCGCGGATCCTCGGCGACGATCACGGGCACCGCCTCGAGCGTTGCAGCCGCTTCGGCCAGCCCGGCGCGATCGGTCAGCACCGCCGCCGCCCCCGCGCGCAGCGCCTGCGCGGCGAAGGCCGCACCATGGGCGCGGCTGCCGGGCAGCGCGGCGAAGAGATGGCCGGGGCGCACCGAGCGGCTGTCCACCGACAGCCCGGTGATGCGCGCCTCGCGCCCGCCCCGGGCGCGCAGCCCGAGTGCTGCGAGGCTCTTTGCCGTGCAGCCATTCGACGTATCGGCCATGATCCGCGCCCGCATCCCCTCAGTTGCTGACGGGTGTTATCCCATCCGGGTCGCCCGATTCAATCTCCGGCATCAGCTCGACGAGCTCGACGCGCGGGCGCACGCCGAGAAGCGGCGCGACGCGGCTGACGATCTCGCCGGCCACCGGCACCGCCGTCCAGCCCGCCGTGCGCCGGGTCTCGGAGCCGCCGCGATCCTCGGGCTCGTCGAGCGCGACCACGAGGACATATTCGGGATCGTCCATGGGAAAGGCGCCCGCGAAGGTCGAGATGACCTTGCCCTCCTGGTAGCCGCGCCCGTCGGTGCGCGGCTTGTCGGCGGTGCCGGTCTTGCCGCCCACATTGTAGCCCTCGACATCGGCGAAGGTCGCGGTGCCGTCGGTGACGACCTCGCGCAGCATGTCGCGGATGATCTCGGAGGTTTCGGGGCGGATGATGCGTTCGCCCGGCTCGGGGTCGGCGCGCCGCTGCAGCGTCGGCTGCACCGCGGTGCCGCCATTGACGAGGCTGGCGTACCCGGCGGCGAGATGCAGCGGGCTGGTCGAGAGGCCATGCCCGTAGGAGATCGTGATCGCCGACATCTGCGACCATGGCTCAGGCAGGAGCGGACGGCCGGTGCGCCCCTCGGCAAGCTCGATCGGGGTCGCCTCCAGAAAGCCGAGCCGGCCGAGGAAATCGCGTTGCGCCTCCGGGCCGAGTTCGAGCGCCATGCGCGCCGTGCCGATATTGGAGCTCTTGACGATGATGTCGCGCACCGACATCTCGTTGCCGTAGTCGCGGTAATCGCGGATGTTGTGGCCGCCCCAGCGCATCGGCTGCGTGGTGTCGAGCATCGTGTCCGGGGTTACGAGCCCGGCATCGAGCGCCTGCGCTGCGGTGAAGGTCTTCATGGTGGAGCCGAGCTCATAGACCCCCTGCACCGCGCGGTTGAACAGCGGGCTGTCGCCCTGGTCCCCGGTGACAAGCCCCGCCGGGCGGGCGTTGGGGTCGAAATCGGGTAGCGAGACCATGCTCACCACTTCGCCGGTGTCGGCATCCATCATCACCGCCGAGGCGCCCTTGGCGTTGAACATGCGCACCGCGCCCTCGAGCACCTCGCGGATCACCGCCTGCGCGCGCAGGTCGAGCGACAGCTCGAGCGGGCCGTCGCGCTCGGGATCGCGCAGCTGCGCCTCGAATTGCCGCTCGATCCCGGCGGTGCCGATGACCTCGGCGGTATTGACCGCCTCGCGCCCGAACGCCGCGCCGCCGAGCACATGCGCGGCAAGCTCGCCATTGGGATAGAGCCGCATCTCGCGCGGGCCCAGCTTGAGGCCCGGATCGCCGATATCGCGCACCTGCTGCGCCTGCTCGGGCGATAGGCGGCGCTTGACCCAGACGAACTTGCGGTCCGGGTCGAGAAAGCGCGCGGCCAGACGCTCGACATCGATATCGGGGAAGATCTCGCCGATTTCGGCGGCGACGCGCTCGCGGTCGATCATCATAGGCGGGCGCGCATAGAGCGAATGCGTGACGAGGTTGCGCGCGAGGATGCGGCCATTGCGATCGGTGATGTCGGCGCGCGCGGCGGTGATGTCGTTGACGGCCGCGGCGGTGCGCGACTGCTCCGGGGCGCTCGCCGCCATCACGCTCATCTTGGCGCCCACGATCGCGAACGCCGCAAGCAGCATCACCCCGAGCACGAGGATGCGCCCCTCGGCGCGGTGGCGCGCGCGCTCCAGCGCCTCCTCGTGGCGCAGGCGCAGGTTCTCGCGCTCGACGGCGTCGGGATTGCTGCCGCGGGCGCGCGCGGCAAGGATGCGCGCGAGGGGGCGCAGCGGCTTGCGCGTCATTCGCTGTCCTCCAGCACGCCCATGACCTGCTCCGGCGCGCCCGACAGTTCGATATCGGGGTCGGGATAGGGAATCCGCTCGGGATGGGAGAAGTGGTAGTTCTGCATCGGGATCAGCTCGAGATCGTCGAAATTGGCCTCGGCGAGGTCACGCAGCCGCGCCGGGCGGTTGAGATAGGCCCACTCCGCCTCCTGAACGTCGATCGACTCGCCGAGCTGCACGATCTCGCGCTCGAGCCCGCGCTTTTGCGCGAGCGCCTGCTGGGTGGCGTGATTGACGCTGTAGGCCCAGTAGGCCAGCCCGATCACCCCCGCCGCCGAAACGAATACCAGAAATCCGCGCATCAGCGTACCTCCCCGCCTGTCGCATCGAGTCCCGGAAGCCCGAGCGTGTCGCGATCCGCCGGCCCGGCCGGTGCCGTCGTGCGCCGCGCGAGCCGCAGCCGCGCCGAGCGCGCGCGCGGATTGGCCGCGCGCTCGGCGGCGTCGGGCGTGATTTCGGCGCCGGCGACAAAGGGCCGCTCGGGCGGCGCTTCGGCGTCCGTCCGCGCATAGCGATTGACGTGGCGGCGCTTCGCGGCGCGTTGCTGCAGGAAGCGCTTGACGATGCGGTCCTCGAGCGAATGAAAGCTCACCACCGCGAGCCAGCCCTCCGGCGCCAGCGCCCGCTCGGCCGCCTCGAGCCCGTCGGCGAGCGAGTCGAGCTCGTGATTGACGGCGATGCGCAGGCCCTGAAAGCTGCGCGTGGCGGGGTGGATCTGGCCGGGGCGCGGGCGCGGCAGGCAGCGCGCGACGATCGCGGCGAGCTGGTGCGTCGTGGTGATCGACGCCTCGCCGCGCGCGCGCACGATCGCGCGGGCGATGCGCCGCGACGCGCGCTCTTCGCCGTAGTGATAGAGAATGTCCGCGATGAGTCCTTCGGGCGCCTCGTTGACGATATCGGCCGCGCTGCGCCCCTCGCGGCCCATGCGCATGTCGAGCGGGCCGTCGCGGGTAAAGGAGAAGCCGCGTTCGGCCTCGTCGAGCTGCATCGAGGAGACGCCGAGATCGAGCACCACCCCGTCGAGCGGGGCGTCGGCATGGCTGTCGAGCGCGGCGAAGTCGCCCTGCCTGAGCGTGACCCGCGCGCCGTAGGCCGGCGCCCACTGCGCCGCCAGCGCGAGCGCGTCCGGGTCGCGATCGACCCCGATCACCCGCGCCGCCCCGGCCTCCAGGAGCGCGCGCGCATAGCCCCCCGCCCCGAGCGTGCCGTCGAGCCAGACGCCCCGCACCGGCGCCACCGCCGCGAGCAGCGGCTCGATCAGGACGGGCACATGCGGCGAGGAGGCGTCCGAAGCCGCCATCATGCCTCCTCCTGCGGCCCCGGCAGGAGCGAGAGCGGGTCGAAATCCTCGGGCAGGCTGTCGAGCCAGGCCTCGGTTTCGGCCTCCGCCTCGGCATGGGTTTCGGGCTTCCAGATCTGGAAGCGGTCGCCGGAGGCGATGAAGAAGGCCTCGCCGTCGAGCTCGATCTTGTCGCGCAGCTTCTGCGGCAGGACGATGCGGCCATCCTCGTCCACCTGGGTGGGGTGCGACTGGCCGTGCATCAGCCGCTCGAGCATGCGCCGCTCCTTGGAGCCGCGCGGCATTCGGTCGATCTGACGGTCGATCGAGTCGATCGCCTCCATCGTATAGCATTCGAGAAACTTGCGGCGGTGATCGCCGTAGACGATGACGAGGTTGGGGCGCTGGCCCTCGCTCCAGTCGGGATCGGCGGCTTCGATGACGCGGCGATAAAGCGCCGGGATGGAGACCCGGCCCTTCGTGTCCACCTTCTGGTGAAATTCGCCACGGAACCTGCGTGCCACCGTCCAGCGCCTCCTCGGTCATGTCGGTCGCCGGGAATGAAAACGGCGGACCGGGACGCTGCCACTGCCCGATCCGCCGACCTCGTCCCAACTTGGGATGTCCGGCTACGCGCGCCACCTGGGGGATACTGCTCGCCCGCGCGCCGGATCTCTTTGTTCGATGAAGGCGGGTGCCTGTATGAAACCTGACTTTCGCCGAGTTGGGGTCTTGGCGCCCCTTCGTCCCGTCTCATCGTGCTACAAGGGATCTCACGGGAAACCATGGAAATCAACGGTAATCTGGCCCGTGCAACCGCAGATAGCCACCGCGCACCGCGACAGTATCCGGAACAGAGCATGAAAATATCTCGGCTCAACGCAGCAATTGGTGGTGCGCACGCCCTCAACGCCAATATCTGGGGATTACCGAAAATTCTCCGAAGCTCCCGCGAAATCCCGGGAAACTGCGCCCGGGCCACGCCAAGATACAGGAAATTTCCCCGCAATCGCCGCTCATCGCGGCGAATCACATGGGTGTGAAGCCACTTGATTCGAGGCGGCGGCCTGCCGTGCCGGTCGGTTCCATGAATTCCCGGGCGCTCGGGGCGTCCCTCAGCCGAGCCCGGCGGCGACCAGATCGCGCGCCAGCCGCGCATAGGCGGCGGCGAGGGGGCTGTCGGTCGCGGCGATCGGCGCGCCGGCATCGCCCGATCTGCGCACCTCGAGACTGAGCGGCAACTCCCCCAGAAACGGCAGCCCGAGCCGCTCGGCCTCCGCACGCACCCCGCCCTCGCCGAAGATATGCTCCTCATGGCCGCATTTCGGGCAGATATGGGTGGACATGTTCTCGATCAGCCCGGCCACCGGCACGTTCATGGTCTCGAAGGCGCGCAGCGCCTTGCGCGCATCGAGCAGCGCCACGTCCTGCGGCGTCGAGACGATCACCGCCGCGTCGAGCGCGAATTTCTGCGACAAGGTGAGCT
Source organism: Paracoccaceae bacterium (assembly GCA_003550665.1). GTDB lineage: Bacteria > Pseudomonadota > Alphaproteobacteria > Rhodobacterales > Rhodobacteraceae > Alkalilacustris. Next base: position 5,589 of record PUKW01000261.1, read on the forward strand.
GAATGTCGCCGGTGCCCGGCGGCATGTCCACGACCAAAACGTCGAGCGTGCCCCAGCGCACCTGGGTGAGCAGCTGCTCCAGCGCCCCGGTCAGCATCGCGCCGCGCCAGACCACCGCCTCCTCCGGCTCCTTCAGGATCAGCCCGATCGACATCATCGTGACACCATGCGCCTGCAGCGGCAGGATCACCTTGCCGTCGGGCGAGGACGGGCGCTGCGAAACGCCCATCATGCGCGGCTGCGATGGGCCGTAGATATCAGCGTCGAGCAGACCCACGCGCCGCCCCTGCGCCGCGAGCGCTACGGCGAGATTGGCCGACACGGTGGACTTGCCCACCCCGCCCTTGCCCGAGGCTATCGCCACGATGCGCGTCACCCCGGGCAGCCGCGCTGGCCCCTGCGTCGCCGCGCCCGCGCCCGGGGACGACGGCGCATGCGCCGTCAGCAGCACCTGCGCCTGGGTCACCCCGGGCAAGCCGGTGACGAGGTCCTCGGCGGCCCGGCGCACGCCCTCGAGCGCGCGCGCCTGCTCGGGATCGCGCGCCTCGATGATAAAGCGCACCACCCCCGACTCGATCGTGAGCCCGCGCAGCATGTCAGCCGACACCAGCGTGCCACCCTGCGGCAGCGCGAGCCCCTCGAGCGCCCTCAGAACATCGCCCTCGTTGACGGCCATTGCCGACCTCCGCGTGATTTCGCTCGGAGCATCGGCGTTTCCCGGCGCGCAGGCAAGGGACCGCATTCGCGCCCCGCCCCGGATGCGCGCAAAACTGCACGCCGGAGTTCAAAATTTGTGCAGCCACGAGATGTGTTTGCCGCATAGCGGCGTTGCAGTATCCGATCATTGTGCATCTGCAGCACTGGCTTATATTCGACTTATCGAACGCGGCAGGGCCGCAGCGCAGGAAGGTGGACGAGGATGTCGACGATGCAGGAAACCCGGAGGACGAACGGCCGCGCCGATCGCCGGGCCGGCCTGATCTCGCGGCTCGCGGACGCCTGGAAGCGCTGGCGCCTGTTTCACCGGACCCGGCGCGAGCTGCACCAGCTTACGGATCGGGAACTCGACGAAATGGGGCTGTCGCGCTCGATGATCAGCCGTCTTGCGGCGGAAACCGCCTACGGCAGGTAGAATTCGGTTCAGGTAACCCGATCTCCTCCCCGGGTTTCCTGTAATAGGCGGCGGCGCGCACCTCCTCCCGCGCGTCGTCGCCCTTAGAAAACGGAGCCAGTGAGCTCCATCGGAATGCGGCGGCCCTACCTCCTCCCGGGGCACGTCGCAGGCACGCCGGACCCCACCTCCTCCCGGGGAAAGGCGTTGAAGACTGGGCCGCAAGGCCCGAGCGGCAGACCCTTCTCCTCCTCCCGGGGTCAGCTGCGGACAGAGGGCGACGGCATCCACCTCCTCCCGGATGTCGTCGCCTTCCTCTCTCCCCGGTCAGAACGGCACGTCGTCGGCGCGATCCGCGGCCACCACGAAGCGTGCCACCACCTTCTTGTTGCCCGCCTTGTCGAAGGCGATGTCGAGCTTGTCGGCGTCGACCTCGCGCACCGTGCCGTAGCCAAATTTGACGTGAAATACCCGTGCGCCTTCGGCGAAGCCCTCCGTCGCACTGCCCTCGATCACCTGGCCGGAACCGGACGCTGCGGGGGTCGGGCGCGTCGCGCTGCGCGCCTGCAGCCGCCGCCAGCCCGGCGAATTGTAGGCATCGGCCCGCGCCGCGCGCCCCTCGATGTCGCCGCCCATCCCGGCCGCGCCGAATCCGCCGCCGTACAGCCCCGGCGGGGTAAGCACATCGACGTGATCGGCCGGAAGCTCGTCGATGAAGCGCGAGGGCAGCTGCGACTGCCACTGCCCGTAGACGCGCCGGTTGGCCGCGAACGAGATCGTGCAGACCTGCCCCGCCCGCGTGATCCCGACATAGGCGAGCCGGCGCTCCTCCTCGAGCCCGCTCAGCCCGCTTTCATCCATCGTGCGCTGCGACGGAAACAGCCCGTCTTCCCAGCCCGGCAGGAACACCACGTCGAATTCGAGCCCCTTGGCCGCGTGCAGCGTCATGATCGACACCTTCTCGGTGGCGTCCTCGGTCGCGTTGTCCATGATCAGCGCGACGTGCTCGAGAAAGCCCTGCAGATTGTCGAAGCCCTCGAGCGCCTTGACGAGTTCCTTGAGATTCTCGAGCCGGCCCGGCGCGTCGGGGCTGGTATCGGCCTGCCACATCGCGGTGTAGCCCGATTCGTCGAGGATGCGCTCGGCGAGCTCGATATGGTTGCAGCCCTCCTCGGCCGCCTCCCCGGCCCAGCGCCCGAGCCCGTCGAGCAGGATCTGCAGCGCGCGCGCGCCCTTGCCGGTGAGCCCGCCCGCCGCAATGAGCCGGCGGGCGCCCTCCACAAGCGGCACGCCAGCGGCGCGCGCGGTGGTCTGGATCTTCTGCTGCGCCTTCTCGCCGAGGCCGCGCTTGGGGGTGTTGACGATGCGTTCAAACGCAAGGTCGTCCTCGGGGCTGACGACGAGGCGAAAATACGCCATCGCGTCGCGGATCTCCATGCGCTCGTAGAAGCGCGGCCCCCCGATGACGCGGTACGGCAGCCCGATCGTCAGGAAGCGGTCCTCGAAGGCGCGCATCTGGTGGCTCGCGCGCACGAGGATTGCCATGTCCTCGGGGCCGAAACGCTTGCCGAGCTGGAGATTCTCGATCTCCTCGCCGATCCAGCGCGCCTCCTCGTCACCGTCCCAGTGCCCGATGAGGCGCACCTTGTCGCCCGCCTCCTCGGCGGTCCAGAGCGTCTTGCCGAGCCGGCCCTCATTGCCCGCGATGACCTGCGCCGCGGCGGCGAGGATATGCGGGGTGGAGCGGTAATTCTGCTCGAGCCGGACCACCTCGGCGCCCGGAAAATCCTTGTCAAAGCGCAGGATGTTGCCCACCTCCGCGCCGCGCCAGCCATAGATCGACTGATCGTCATCGCCCACGCAGCAGATGTTGCGGTGCCCCGCCGCCAAGAGCCGCAGCCACATGTACTGCGCGACATTGGTGTCCTGATACTCGTCCACCATGATGTAGCGAAACCAGCGCTGGTAGCGTTCGAGCACATCCGGATGGGTCTGCAGGATCGTGACGACATGCACGAGCAGATCGCCGAAATCGACGGCGTTGAGCGTGCGCAGCCGCTCCTGATACGCCGCGTAGAGCTCCGGCCCGTGGCCGCCGAATGCCTCGGCCTCCTGCGCGGGAAGCGTCTTCGGCGTGAAGGCGCGGTTCTTCCAGCCATCGATGATCCCCGCGAGCACCCGCGCAGGCCAGCGCTTCTCGTCGAGATCGGAGGCCCGGATGAGCTGCTTGAGCAGGCGGATCTGGTCGTCGGAATCGAGGATCGTGAAATTCGATTCGAGCCCGACAAGCTCGGCATGCCGGCGCAGCAGCTTCACCCCGATCGCGTGAAACGTCCCGAGCCAGGGCAGCCCCTCCACGGTGTGGCCCAGGAGCGCGCCCACCCGCTCCTTCATCTCGCGGGCGGCCTTGTTGGTGAAGGTCACGGCGAGCACTTCGTCGGGCCGCGCGCGCCCCGCGGCGAGCAGATGCGCGATCCGCGCCGTGAGCGCGCGGGTCTTGCCCGTCCCTGCCCCCGCCAGCATCAGCACCGGGCCGTCGAGCGTCTCCACCGCGCGGCGCTGCGCCGGGTTGAGCCCGTCGAGATAGGGCGCAGGGCGGGCCGCCATGGCGCGCGCCGACAGGCTCGCCTGCGCGGCGGCCTCGAAGGCATCGCTGTCGTCATGCTCTGTCATGGGCGCCAATCTAGCCCCGTTGCCCCGCGAATGAAAGCGCATGTTCGCCAGATGTTCGCGCGAAATCCGCCGCCGCCGGGCCGCAGCGCGCGCCAGCGCGCGGCGGCCCGGCCCAACGCGCTCTGGCGCGCGCGTCGCGCGCCGGGGCGGGGCGGGAGCCCCCGGCAACCGGCATTTGCATCGCCGCGCGCGGTCCCTATAACGCGCTGATGGATCTTGACCTCACCCATCCTGCCCTGTCGGATCTGCGCGCGACCTGCCGGCGCAAGGTGCCGCATTTCGTCTGGGAGTATCTCGACAGCGCCACTGGCACCGAATCCGCGAAATCGGCCAATCGCACCGCCCTAGATGCGGTGCGGTTTCGTCCCGCCGTCCTGCGCGGCCCGATCACTCCGACCCTCACGACCCGGCTGCTCGGACGCACACACGCGCTGCCCGTCGGGATCGCGCCGGTGGGCATGTCCGGGCTGATCTGGCCGGGCGCCGAGGCCGCGCTCGCCCGGCTCGCCGCCGAAACGGGGATCCCCTATTGCCTCTCAACCGTCGCCACCCGCACCCCCGAAGAGGTCGGGCCGCATGCGGGCGAGGCCGGCTGGTTTCAGCTCTACCCTCCCAACGATCCGGAGATTCGCCGCGACATCCTGCGCCGGGCGCGGGAGGCGGGATTTCACACGCTGGTGCTGACGGTCGATCTTCCCGGCGCCTCGCGGCGCGAGCGCCAGCGCCGCGCGCAGCTGTCGATCCCGCCCAAGCTCACCCCGTCGATGCTCTGGCAGATCGCGCGCCGGCCGCGCTGGGCGATCGGGACGCTGCGGGCGGGCACGCCGCGGCTGCGCCTCATGGAGGATTACCTCAAGCTCGACAGCGCCGCCGATTCGACCAAGCACCCCGGCTACCTGCTGCGCGCCGCGCCCGACTGGGACTATCTCGCCGCGGTGCGCGCCGAGTGGGACGGCCCACTCGTCATCAAGGGGGTGCTCGAGCCCGAGGACGCGGCCCGGCTGCGCGCGGCCGGGGCCGATGCGGTCTGGGTGTCGAATCACGGCGGGCGGCAATTCGACGGCGCGCCCGCGGCGCTGGCGGTCCTGCCCGCGATCCGCGCCGCGGTCGGGCCCGGCTATCCGCTGGTCTATGATGGCGGTGTCGAGGGCGGGCTCGACGTGTTGCGCGCGCTCGCGCATGGGGCCGATTTCGTGATGATCGGGCGCGGCTGGCACTATGCGCTCGGCGCGTTCGGGCCGCGCGGCGCGGCGCATCTGGCGCATATCCTGCGCGAGGATCTCGTCTCGAACATGCAGCAGATGGGCGTGAGCGTGCCCGCCGACGCCGCCGGGCGCCTTCAGCACCCGCCCGCGGGGGCCGCGGCGTCGGCCTGACTCCGGCCCCGTCCTACCGGCGACATCGCGCGTTTCGTCCGGGGCTGACTCCGCGCGCCCGCCACAGAGAGACGTTTACTGCGCCGCGGCATCTCGCTTACAAGGTGAGCGCGCCGACAGCGGAGGACCCATGGCCAAGTTCGACAAGATCCTCATCGCCAATCGCGGCGAGATCGCGATCCGGGTGATGCGCGCGGCCAACGAGCTCGGCAAGCGCACCGTCGCGGTCTATGCCGAGGAGGACAAGCTCGGCCTGCACCGCTTCAAGGCCGACGAGGCGTATCGCGTGGGCGCCGGGCTCGGCCCGGTGCAGGCCTATCTGTCGATCGAGGAGATCATCCGCGTGGCGCGCATGTCCGGGGCGGATGCGGTGCATCCGGGCTACGGGCTGCTTTCGGAGAATCCCGATTTCGTCGATGCCGTAACCGATGCGGGACTGGCCTTCATCGGCCCGGCGGCGGAGACGATGCGCGCGCTCGGCGACAAGGCCTCGGCGCGGCGCGTGGCGATCGAGGCGGGGGTGCCGGTAATCCCGGCCTCCGAGGTACTCGACGGCGACGTTGCCCGCGCGCGCGAGTGGGCCGAGGAGATCGGCTATCCGATGATGCTCAAGGCGAGCTGGGGCGGCGGCGGGCGCGGGATGCGCGCGATCCACGCGCCCGACGAGCTCGAGACGAAGATCCGCGAGGGCCACCGCGAGGCCGAGGCGGCCTTCGGCAACGGTGCCGGCTATCTCGAGAAGATGATCGAGCGCGCGCGCCATGTCGAGGTGCAGATCCTCGGCGATCACCATGGCGGCCTTTATCACCTCTATGAGCGCGACTGCACCGTGCAGCGGCGCAACCAGAAGGTCGTCGAGCGCGCGCCCGCCCCCTATCTCGACGCCGATCAGCGCGCCGAGATCTGCGATCTCGGGCTGCGGATCGGGGCCCATGTCGGCTACCGCAACGCCGGCACAGTCGAGTTCCTGATGGACATGGACACCGGCGAGTTCCACTTCATCGAGGTCAATCCGCGCATCCAGGTCGAGCATACCGTCACCGAGGCGGTCACCGGCATCGACATCGTCAAGGCGCAGATCCGCATTGCGGAGGGTGAGACGCTAGCCGCCGCCACCGGCGCGCCGGACCAGGCCGCGGTCGAGCTGCGCGGCCACGCGCTGCAATGCCGCATCACCACCGAGGACCCGCAAAACAGCTTCATCCCCGATTACGGCCGCATCACCGCCTATCGCGGCGCTACGGGCATGGGCATCCGGCTCGATGGCGGCACGGCCTATTCCGGCGCCGTCATCACGCGCTATTACGATTCTCTCCTGGAGAAGGTCACCGCCTGGTCGCCCACTCCCGCGGAGACCATCGCGCGCATGGACCGCGCGCTGCGCGAGTTCCGCATCCGCGGCGTGAGCACCAACATCCGCTTCGTCGAGAAGCTGCTCCAGCACCCGACCTTCCTCGACAACACCTACACCACGAAATTCATCGACACGACGCCGGAGCTGTTCAACTTCCGCAAGCGGCGCGATCGCGCGACCAAGATCCTCACCTATCTCGCCGACATCTCCGTCAACGGCCATCCCGAGACCGCGGGCCGGCCGCGCCCGCGCGCCGAGGTCAAGGCCCCGGTCCCGCCCGCCACACGCGGCGCGCACGCCCCCGGCACGCGCGACCTGCTCGAGCGCGAGGGCGCGCAGGCCGTCGCCGACTGGATGGCGGCGCAAAAGCCCCTCCTGCTCACCGACACCACGATGCGCGATGCGCATCAGTCGCTGCTGGCGACCCGGATGCGCTCGATCGACATGGTGCGCGTGGCCCCAGCCTATTGCGAGACATTGCCGCAGCTCTTCAGCGTCGAGTGCTGGGGGGGTGCCACCTTCGATGTGGCCTATCGATTCTTGCAGGAATGCCCGTGGCAGCGGCTGCGCGACATCCGCGCTGCGATGCCCAACGTGATGACGCAGATGCTGCTGCGCGCCTCGAACGGGGTGGGCTACACGAACTATCCCGACAACGTGGTGCGCTTCTTCGTGGCGCAGGCCGCCGAGACCGGCGTCGATGTGTTCCGGGTCTTCGACAGCCTCAACTGGGTCGAGAACATGCGCGTCGCGATGGATGCGGTGCTGGAGTCGGGCAAGCTGTGCGAGGGGGCGATCTGCTACACCGGCGACATCCTCGACCCGGACCGCGCGAAATACGATCTCGACTACTACGTGTCGATGGGCAAGGAGCTGCGGGGCGCGGGGGCGCATGTGCTGGGGCTCAAGGACATGGCGGGGCTCTTGAAGCCGGCCGCGGCGCGCATCCTGATCCGCGCGCTGAAGGAAGAGGTCGGCCTGCCGGTGCATTTTCACACCCATGACACGTCGGGGCTCGGCGGGGCGACGATCCTCGCCGCCGCCGATGCCGGGGTGGACGCGGCCGACGCGGCGATGGACGCCTTTTCGGGCAATACCTCGCAGCCCACGCTCGGCTCGCTGGTGGAGGCGCTGCGCCACACCGAGCGCGAGACCGGGCTCGACATCGAGGCGATCCGCGCGATCTCGGACTATTGGGAGCAGGTGCGCGCGCATTACGCCGCCTTCGAGACCGGCCAGCAGGCCCCCTCCTCCGAGGTCTACCTGCACGAGATGCCCGGCGGGCAGTTCACCAACCTCAAGGCCCAGGCCCGCGCCATGGGGCTCGAGGATCGCTGGCCCGAGGTCGCGCGCGCCTATGCCGACGCCAACGCGATCTTCGGTGACATCGTCAAGGTCACGCCCTCCTCCAAGGTCGTGGGCGACATGGCGCTGATGATGGTGTCGCAGGGGCTCACCCGCGCCGATGTCGAGAACCCCGAGGTCGATCTTAGCTTCCCCGACTCGGTGCTCGACATGCTGCGCGGCAATCTCGGCCAGCCGCCGGGCGGCTTTCCCGAGGCGATCACGCGCAAGGCGCTCAAGGACGAGACCCCGGATACCTCGCGCCCCGGCAGCCATCTCGACCCGGTCGATATCGACGCGACGCGCGCAGGGTTGATCGAGGAGCTCGAGGGCTTCGCCGTCGATGACGAGGACCTCAACGGATATCTCATGTATCCCAAGGTCTTCCTCGACTATATGGGCCGGCACCGGATCTACGGGCCGGTGCGCACCCTGCCCACGCGCAACTTCTTCTACGGCATGCAGCCGGGCGAGGAGATCTCCGCCGAGATCGACCCGGGCAAGACGCTCGAGATCCGGCTACAGACCGTCTCCGAGCCGGGTGCGGATGGCGACGTGAAGGTGTTCTTCGAGCTCAACGGCCAGCCGCGCGAGATCCGCGTGCCCGACCGCAAGATCAAGGCCGAGACCGCGCAGAAGCCGCGCGCCGAGGACGGCAATCCCGGCCATGTCGGCGCGCCGATGCCAGGCGCCGTCGCGGCGGTGTCGGTCGAGCCGGGCCAGAAGGTCAATCCCGGCGATCTGCTGGTCACGATTGAGGCGATGAAGATGGAGACAGGGCTGCACGCCGAGGCGGCGGGCACCGTCAAGGCCGTTCATGTCGCGCCGGGCGCGCAGATCGAGGCCAAGGACCTGCTCGTCGAGATCGAGCCGGCCTGAGCCGCGATTTTGCCCTTGCAGCCCGCGCGCGGAGTTTGTAGTGGACGCCTATCAAGGGAGCGGGTGTAGCTCAGGGGTAGAGCACAACCTTGCCAAGGTTGGGGTCGTGGGTTCGAATCCCATCGCCCGCTCCAGATACACCAGGCTCTCAGCCCCCAGTCAGGACTGCTTCTCGGTTCACGCGCGTGCCGCGCGACGTGAACGCAGCGTTGGCGTGACCGCGTCGGTGGCCGTCAGCTGGACTGCTTGATCTGCTTGTGGTCCTTGATCAGCTTGGCGATGTAAGCGAGCAGCGCGTCCGCGTCGCGCGCCTCATCCTCGGGCGACGGCGTCACGGGGCCGGGCTCCGATGACAGGCTCCAGCCGCCGGAGCGCAGCCCATGCAGGAACGCGTTGTGGTAACCGGCGACCTTGCTGTCGGTGCCGTCAGGGCCGTTGACAATCCGCCGCGCACCGCGCGGATCGTCGGTGTCGTCGTTGAAGTAGGTCTCGAGGTCGTGCCCGCCGCGGAACATGCCCTCGGCCATGCCCACGACCACGATGCGCGCGCTGATTTCGGGGTCCAGCGCCCTGTCCGGGTCTCCGACCAGATCGATGCCGAGGCGCTCGCCCAACTTTCTGTAGTTGGCCTTGTGGGTGATCTGGATCTGTCCGCGCCCGAACCACCCGCGGCGCCAGTAGGGCCGCGACACCCAAGGGAGCTGTCCCGACCTCCATGCCCGATCAAGCCGCGCGATGACCTTGGAGTCGCTCGGTTTCTTGTCCCTGTGGGACGGGAACACAGTTTCCTTGATCGGCATCATGTAGCCGCCGGTCTCGTGGTACGATTGCGCGAGGCAGTTGGCGACGTGGCGCGGATCTTCCAGACCGTACCATTCGGAGGCGTCGAGCAGCGCTTCGGTGCCATCGACCTGGGCCTGTGACAGCCTGGTTCCGAAAACCCCGCTGTCGCGCCTGCGAAGCGAGGCGAAGAAGGCAGCCCTGTTCATCTCAGACCCCCGTCGCCAGTAATGCCGACCGAGCACGCGTCGCGTTCAGTCGCATTCACGCGCCGCCCTCGCGCCTCTTGAAGTCGCATGCCCAGCGTGCGCAAAACCGGTCCCCACTCTTGCGCAACATGCTCTCGCGCCGCCGCCCGCAGCTAGAGCGTGTCGCGGTTAATCGGCTTCATAGCCTGCTGCCTTGAAGAAGTTGTAGCACTCCTCGTCTGAGAACAGGTCGCAGACCTGGCCGACGGCTGCCCAGAGTTGATCGTAGGTTCG
>PUKW01000220.1 GCA_003550665.1 Paracoccaceae bacterium
AGGACCCGGAAGGTGTTGCACAGCGCGTCGAGCTGCAGGTGATCCGCCGATTGCGCGATCGCGGCCTGATCGACGAAATGATACACCTTGTCGATCGGAAGCTTCGTGTACCGGGCGAAGATATCGCGATTGAAATCGGACGCGGTCCATAGCCGATGCGGAAGATTGAGGTTCGTCTGCCATTCGACGGGCAGCCGCCCGATTTCCGTGACCGTGTAGCCGGTCAGCGAAACCAGGCCATCCACCTCGATCTGCGACCAGCGGTTGGGGGTGTCGTGCAGGATGGCATGAAACCGGCGCCGGGTCGTGCAGCGGATATCGATATTGTCCCTGTGCCGGTTCATCACCACGTCGTCGCCCAACGTGGCGACATCGCCGAAGACATTGAGATTGTTGATGTCGACGCCGATGACCGGGATGCCCGCCTGCTGCAGGAGCCCGAAGGCGGAGCGGGTCGCCGAGGCATAGCCGGAATTGCCCGTGAACCTCCCGACCCACACGATTGCGGGCTTTTCGGTCTCCGCGGCCGGCGTCGCCGCCTCGTCCAGCATTCTCGCTTCGGTCATCGCATCCTCATCTTCGTTACCGGGCTGACGGGCCCGTGATGTCACACGGCCCGCCCCTCGTCGAGAAACGCGGCCATGTGATCAAGCGCCGCGGTGCTCGCCCGGATCACGGCATCGACGGTATTCGAGCCGTTATGGGTTCCGAACACGCAGCGTTCCATGTCGCGCAGCGGGCTGTCCAGCGGTAGCGGCTCGGTCTCGAAGACGTCGAGCGCGGCGGCGTGGACGCGGCCGGTTTGCAGCGCCTCGATCAGCGCAGCCTCGTCGATCAGCGGCCCGCGCGCCACATTCACGACCCGCAGCCCGTCGCGTGCGCGCGCGAGCGTGGGCGCGTCGAGCATGTGGTGGTTGTGCGGCGTGAGCGCGCAGGTGAAGACGACGAAATCGAGCGCCTCGATCCCCTCCGGCCAGTCGGCGCGCGCGACATCGGCGGGCCCCTCCTGCGCGGCGACACCGGGGTCGTACCCCACCACCTGCATCTCGAGCGCCTGCAGCCGGCGCGCGAGCCGCGCGCCGATATCGCCCAGCCCCACGACGCCGGCGCGCTTGCCTGCGAGGCTGATCCCGGCGGGCTTGGGCCAGTCCCCGCCGCGCACCCCCCGATCGATGCGGAACAGATCGCGCGCCAGGCCGATCACGTAGGCCGTGGCGACATCCGCCACCTCGGCGCCGAACATGGTGGGGGTGTTCGTCACCGGAAGCCCGAGATCCCGGCAGGCCTGGAAATCGACATTGTCGACCCCGATGCCCCATTTCACCACCGCGCGCAGCCGCCCGCCCTGCCCGGCCGCGAACACGGCGCGCGTGGCGGGGTCGTCACCGATGATCCAGCCGTCGTAACCGGGCAGCAGCGCCGTCAGCTCCGCCTCGCTCAGGGTCTGGGTGACATCGGCCGGGTGCAGCTGCAGGCCGCGCTCGCGCGCCGGCGCCATGAAGCGGTCGATCTGGCCGAGCATCGGCGGACAGGTGACGAGCACATCCTTCATGCCGCCGCTCCGCGCGCCGCCCGAAGCCCGGCGACCGCCTCGGCGAGGTTCCAGTCCTCGGCCGTGTCGATGTCGATGCTCTCGAGCATCGGGGTCTCGTGCATCATCGGCGTCTTGCCGATCCGTGCCCCGGTGCGCGCGAAACTGTCCGGCGAGAAGAGATAGAGGCAGGAATTCTCCTCGAACCAGGGCTCGAGATCCTGGGTCTGGATGAGATTGTCCGGGTCGTGGTTCACGGCGCTGCCATCGGCGCGGTAGAAGCGCGTCTGGATCCGGTTGACCGTGAAGAGCGAATCCGCTTCGCCGGCGGCGCGGCGCGCATGAAACGCGGCAAGGGCGGCGCGCATCGTCTGCGCCGAGAGCAGCGGATTGGTCGTGTGCGTCATCACGAAGGTGTCGGCGTCGGTATTGGCGACGTCGTCACCGAGGACCAGGTTCATCGACACCTCATCGCCGCACAGCTCGGGCTTGCGGTCGCGGATGACGATGCGCCCGCCATCGGTCAGGCCGTTCTCGGCGAGGATCGCGCGGGCATCCGTGTTGATCACCACCGCGTCGATTTCGTCGATATCGAGCAGGGCGTCGAGAATCCAGCGAAACAGCGGCTTGCCGTGCAGCGGGCGGAAGTTCTTACCCTTCACGCGTTGACTGTTGGCCTTCATGGGGAGAAGGGCGACGGTACGACTGGAGCCAGGCATTCTCGGGGTCTCTCTCGTTGACGGAAGGATAGAAGAAGCGCTCCTTGCGCCGCTGCGACAGCCGGCGATGCTCGTTGTTGCCGGCATAGGAGCCGACATACTGGGCGACGCGGTAGCGCACGATCTCGCGCCAGCACCGCGACAGCTTGCCGTGGCGCGCCGCGCTCGCCCAGTCGAGCCACACGCTCGAGGCCACGTACCGCGCCACGTCGAGGGGCGTCAGATGCAGCTCGGGCATGATCGACTGCAACGCCAGCGCCTCGCGTTCAAAGCGGCGGCGCACCGAGCGCCAGGGTTCGCTGTGATGATGAAAGACCGGGGCCTCGGCGACATAGCCGACGCGCCGGCCCTCCTCGACGAGGCGCTTCGCGAGCGCCATGTCCTCGAGGCCCGTGAGCTCCTCGTCGAAGCGGTGCGCCTCCCAGGCGGCACGGTCGAGGGCGGAATTGGCGTTGTTGCAGAAAAAGCCGTCCTGCGGCACCGCGCTCGCATCGGGGTAGTATTTCGCGAAGATCCGGCGCTCCGAGTAATTGCTGTCGTCATCACCGACCTGGCGTCCGTAGCTGTAGCTGACCCTGCCGTCGATGACCGGCTGGCACAGGCGCTGCAGCCAGGTCTCGCCGACCGGCACGCAATGGCCGGAGATGAAGACGAGGATGTCGCCGAGCGCGCAGTCGCAGCCGCGGTTGAGCGACCGGCCGAAGGAGAACTCGCTCTTGCTGATTGTGACGATGCGGCAGCCGTGCCGCCGGGCGATTCCAAGCGTTCCGTCCGTCGAGCCGGAATCCACGACGACCACCTCGCGCTCGAGCCCCTCGCAGCGTTGGCGGGCGATCATGGTGAGCAGGTCGTCGAGGTGTTCCGCTTCGTTCAAGGTTCTGATGACTATGCTCGCAAGCATGCAATCCCTCGTCATATCATTTCCAAACAATGTGCAGATGCATGCAGAACCCCTGCGAGGAGACCAGCAACATTTTCAACCGGTAGTTTATATACTCACCGGCCACAACGATCATAAGGAGTTTTCTTTCCGCCCCTCGGTAAATCAACATCTGTGTCTCAGCAAGCACCGGGGCGGGGGAGTGCCTCCGCGTTCAGCAGCGCCGAGAAATAGGCGATGGTGCGGTCGAGTCCCGCATCGAGCGCGGTCTCGGGCGCCCAGCCGAGCAGCTCGCGTGCGCGGGTGATGTCGGGGCGGCGGCGGCGCGGGTCGTCCTCGGTGGCCGGCAGATGCACGATCCGCGCGCCGGTGCCGATGCGCGCGATGACCTTCTCGGCCAGCTCGATGATGGTGAACTCCGCCGGGTTGCCCAGATTGACCGGCCCGGTGACATCGACGGGCGTCG
>PUKW01000371.1 GCA_003550665.1 Paracoccaceae bacterium
CTGGTAGAGGCGGCAGATCTCCGGAATGTCCCGGCCGGCATGGGCGCACCCCATCTTGCTGCCCAGGATGCGCTGGCTGTTGCTGGCGAGGTCACCGGTCTGCAGGGCCATGATGTCGTCGTTTTCGGGCATCCCCACCATGACCAGGGTCCCGCCCCGGCGCAGCAGGCCGAGCCCCTGGGCCACCGCGGCGCTCTTGCCCACCGTGACAAAGACATAATCGAGCCCGCGCCCCTCGGTGATCGCGCTGATGGTTCCGGCGGCGTCATCGTGGCGGCCATTGATCGTGTGTGTGGCGCCGAAGCTTCGGGACAGATCCAGCTTCGCCTGGTCGAAATCGAGGGCGACAACGCTGGCCGGCGCGCACATGGCCGCGGCCTGGACGCTGTTGATGCCCACACCGCCCACGCCGATCACGCCGGTGTGCTGGCCCGGCGGCAGCCTGGCCGTCTTGACCACCGCACCCCAGCCGGTGAGCACGCCGCAGGTCGCGAGCGCGGCCGCCTCGAAGGGCACATCGTCCGGGATGACCACCACCTGCGACTGGTCGACGACGACCGCTTCGGCGAACGCGCCGGTGCGCAGCCCCTGCACGACGGCACTGCCATCATTGCGCAGAAGGCGCGGCCGGCTGTCGGCGGGGAAGGAGGTGTCGCACAGGAAGGGCTCGTCCTGCCGGCAGTGAAAACAGCTGCCGCAATAGCGCATCAGCCCGACAGCCACGCGGTCGCCGGGGCGGCACCCCGTCACCCCGGCGCCGACGGATTCGACGATCCCCGCGCCCTCATGGCCCAGCACGACAGGCAGCGTGCCGCCCCAGGCCCCGTCGGCGAAATGGATGTCGCTGTGGCAGATGCCGCAGGCCTTCAGCGTTACCCGGACCTCGCCGTCGCCGGGCGGTGCCAGGGTGATGTCCTCAATGGACAGGGGCGCCCCGAAACGGGTGCAGATCGCGGCTTTCAGGGGAACCTCCGGGGCATTTCAGGTCAAGGCCGGCAGCCGGGCGCTGCCATGCGCGGCAGTCTCGCCAAGGTCGGGGCCAAACACCAACGAAAACTCATGGCCCTGAGGCAAAACAGGTTTTAGTCTCGGCCGCTTCAGGCCCGGAAAGGGGTTCCCATGAGCTACCGGCTGCCGCCCTTGATGTGGCTGCGCGCCTTCGATGCGGCCGCGCGCCATGGCAATTTCGCCGCGGCGGCGCGTGAGCTGGGCATGACCCAGCCGGCCGTCAGCTACCAGATACGCTCGCTGGAGGAGAAGCTCGGCGCGGCGCTGTTCGAGCGCCATGCCCGACGGGTCGAGCTGACCCGGCTGGGCCGGGCCTACCTCCCCTCGGTGCAGCAGACCTTTGCCCAGCTTTCGGCCTCGACCAGCGGCCTTTTCGGCCTGACCGGCGCGCACGAGGTCACGGTGCACTGCGCCGCGACCCTGGCCACCTTGTGGCTGGCCCCGCGCCTGGCCGATTTCCGCCGCCAGCATCCCGGAATCGATGTTCGCCTCTACACCAGCACCTGGGGTCAGACAGACATGCCGGCCCCGGTGGATGTGGATATCCGCTTCGCTCATTCCACGGACGCCGAGGGTGCGGGGACCCTGCTCAAGCGCGAACGGCTGATCGCCGTGTGCAGCCCCGCCCTCGCCGGAACCCTCGGCAAGCCGCCGACCCTGGCCGACTGTGCCGGGCAGGAGCGCATTTTCGTCATGGGCGGGGGCACATACTGGAGCACATGGTTCGACCGCGGCGGGCTGCCGGGCATCGAGACCAGCCAGGGCATCAAGGTGGACAATTCCGTGGCCGCGCTGGAACTGGCCGCGGCGGGGTACGGGCTCGCTCTCGTCTTCGAGACCTTCGCGCGTCCCTATATTGACCGTGGCCGGCTGGTTCAGCCGGTGGCCCATGCCTTCGAAAGCGATGCCGCCCATTACGTGCAGCTAGCCCGCGGCGGCGCGGGCGCCGCGCCCGAGGCCGTCGTCTTTCAGGACTGGCTGATGCGCCAGGCCGGCGCCCCGGCTTGAGAAGTCGCTCGAAGTGCGGTGCGCAGAACGCTGATCTTCAGGCAACCGGGACCGGGCAAGCGGCCCATGCCAAGTTTGCAACGCCTCCATCGCCGACGTCTCGCACCTCGTCGAGCTGCCCGCCTGTGACAGGACCATTCCGGCCCCGCCCTGCATGCGGGCCGGGCGGGCGCGGTCAGTCCTCGGTCAGTGCGCGGTCATGCCCGAGGACGAAGCGGCGGAAATCCTCAAGGTCGAGGTCGAGCGCGTGGAAGTCCTGCAGGCCCTCCTCGCGTTCGAGGATGTCGTCCTGGCCCGGGTGATCCTGCGAGTGCAGCCACTGCCAGTTGACCTGCCCTGGATAGACCAGCGGCAGCTCCACCCAGTCGAGCTCGTCGTCCGAAAGCCGGGTGTCGCTGTGCTGCGCGGTGATTGTCGCACCCTCGACGCCGAGGCCCAGCGTCTCGGGGATGGAGACGAGATGCCAGCGCGCGCCGACCCCGCCGGTATGCACCGCGCAGGCCACGTCATAGACTCCGCCATCCTCCAGCGTCTTGCTGTCCATCGGATCGGGGGCCTCCAGCGTGCGCGTCAGGGTGATGCGCCAGGCGCCATCCTCCCAGCCGCCCTCGGCCGCGATCGCGCCGCGGCTGCCCTCGGGCTCCTGCAGGAAGCGCTGCGGAATGGTGTCGCCCTCCTGCCAGTCGCGGTCGGGATCGAAGGGCACGGCGTTGTCCTCGGAGATGAAATACGGATCGTCCTGCCCGTAGTCGCCGGCCACCACCGCGTCCCAGTCGAGCGCGACGAGGCCGGTCTGTTCCTCGTCGAACATCCAGGCGGGCTGCTCGGCGTCGCCGTCCCAGTTGTTGGTGAACATCGAGCTGCCCGAGGAGGCGAGGCGATATTCGAGCACATACCCATTATCGGCCACGCCCATCGGGTGCGAGCGATGCGCGCGCCATTGCCACAGATCGAGGAACACGCCATCCGCCTGCAGCTGCTCGAGCTCCTCGGTGTCGCGCACGGCGTCCCAGTTGGTCTCGGCATCATCCTCGACATCGCGCGACTGCGGCAGGAACTTGCGCGCATCGCTGCGCCCCAGCGTCTCGCCCAGATGCGGATGCGCCTCGACCGCGTCCGACGACACCTCGGAGGCGGTGGTGCGGATGCCTTCATGCGAGGTCATCCAGCCGCCATAGAGATCGAAATGATCAACGCTGCCATCGTCGAGCAGCATCGAGATGCGGTCCTCGTAGTGCCCGTGCGCGTCGGGGCCGCCCGAGCCGGCGCCGTAGCGGACCCATTCGCCGTCCTCAAAGCGCAGCATCTGGTGCATCCAGCTTGGATCGTCGGTCTCGAACTTGTAATGGATGCGGATCTGGCTGTCGTCGTATTCGGCGGCGACGCGCAGAACGCCCTCGACCGGCTGGCCCTCGGGCAGATGCGCCGTGAGCTCCGAATCCAGCTCTTGCGCGCCGGCCGCGAAGGGCAGTGCCCCGATTGCGAGTGCGGCTGTCAATCGACGATTGATCATGAAGTCCTCCCATCAATATCCGGTATCCGCGCCGCCGGCGCGGCCTCCCTGACCGCCCCGGTGGTCGTCAACGCGGCGGCGGACACTCATGAGTAACGGAATTAAGCGGATTTCATAATTGAATTACGATAGCGATTCACTATCATGACCGCAGATGTCCGGGCATCCGCACCTGCAAGCGGCGCGACGGACGGTCTGGAATGACCACGGGGGGCATGATAATTGGCGGATCAAAGCACGCGACGCGCGGTCGGACATGAACGAGACGAAGAAGAATGTGCCGGAGGCGACGGCCGTCCATCACGACCTGCTTGGCGGGCTGGTGCGGCTGCATGTGCTCCACCACGCGTCGGAGCACGAGATCTACGGCCAGTGGATGATCGAGGAGCTGGCCACGCATGGCTACCGGCTCTCGGCGGGAACGCTCTACCCGATGCTGCACAAGATGGAGCGCGACGGATACCTGACCTCGCGGCGCGAGCGCGACGGGCGTACCGTGCGCAAGTTCTACAAGATCACCGACAAGGGCCGCGAGGGGCTCGCCGTCGCCAAGCGCCAGCTGCGCGAATTCCGCGACGAGGCGGAGTGACGGCGGGGATGCGCGTATGAGCGCCGGCGAAACCGCCGCGGCGCGGCGCGGGACGGCCGCCGAGGTCTTCGCGGCGTTCCTCAAGCTCGGCCTGACCTCCTTCGGCGGCCCGATCGCGCATCTGGGATATTTCCGCGACGAGTTCGTCACCCGGCGCAAATGGCTGTCGGAGCAGGAATACGCCGATCTCGTCGCGCTGTCGCAGTTCCTGCCCGGCCCGGCCTCGAGCCAGACGGGCTTCGCGCTGGGGTTGATGCGCGCGAGCTGGCTGGGCGCGCTGGCGGCCTTCATCGCCTTCACGCTGCCCTCGGCGCTCGCGCTCGTGATCTTCGCTTACGGTGCAGGCACCATCGCGGGGCCGGTCGGCACCGGCATCATCGACGGGCTCAAGATCGTGGCCGTCGCGATCATCGCCCATGCCGTCTGGGGCATGGCACAGGCCCTGTGCCCCGACCGGCAGCGCGCGACCATCGCGGTGGCCGCGGTTGTGATCGTCTTCGCGTCCGCCGGCCCGCTCGGGCAGGTCGGTGCGATCGTGGCGGGCGGCGTGGCGGGTCTTGTCCTCGGTGCCGGGCCGTCGCAGCCGGTGACGGGCCGGATACTGTTCAAGGTGCCGCGCCGCGTGGGGGTGGCGTGCCTCGTGGCGTTCGCGGGGCTGCTCGCGGGGCTGCCGGTGCTGGCGGCCTTGACCGACACGCAGGCCGTCGCGGTGGTGGACTCGTTCTACCGGGCCGGGGCGCTCGTTTTCGGGGGCGGGCATGTGGTGCTGCCGCTGCTGCAGGCCGAGGTGGTCCAGCCCGGCTGGATCGGGCCGGACGATTTCCTCGCCGGCTACGGGGCGGCGCAGGCGGTGCCGGGGCCGCTTTTCACCTTCGCCGCCTATCTCGGGGTTCTGCTCGGGCCGGAGCCGGGCGGGCTCGTGGGCGCCGCGATCGCGGTGAGCGTGATCTTCCTGCCGGGGTTTCTGCTTCTGGTGGGCGTTCTGCCGTTTTGGGACGATTTTCGCCAATACGCTGCCGCGCAGGCGCTCATGCGCGGGGTGAACGCCGCCGTGGTCGGCATCCTCGGCGCAGCACTCTACGATCCCGTCTTCACCAGCGCGATCCTCGCACCGGGCGATTTCGCGCTCGCGCTCATCTGTTTCGTCGGCCTCGCGGCCTGGAAGCTGCCCCCCTGGGCGGTCGTGATCATCGCCGGGCTCGGCGGCGCCGCGCTCGCGCTGATCGCCTGACGCAGTCAGCCGCGCCGACCGGGTTACCGGAAGCGGCCCCTGATGCACCGCGGGCGGCGCAATGATCGAACTTCGGCTGCAGGAAATTAACCCGACGTAATGCCCGGACATGTGAGTGTTGCGCGATCTGCGATCGGATCCGACCCGGGGAGTGGGCAATAGAGCAAATGCAACTCACGGACGAGCAGGGCACCGGCATCCTGTCGCAGCGGCGCCGCCTCGGGTGTCCGCGCCTGGAAGCTCGCCCTCTCGGAGCCGCATTAATCTTGCGGACGTGATTCCTGATCAGGGCCTTCGACAAAGCACAATTTTGTGATAAGCTCGACTCCCGATATCTAGGAAAGGGCATCCCAGTATGATTGAACGTAAACAAATAGTTGGCAAGGCCGTTGCTGTTGCACCACTCAGCTCGGCGATCTTGTTGGCGACCACCTTCTCAGTTGCGTCCCAGACATCCGAGGAGTCGGCCAGCGACAATGCCGACCCGACACTTTCCGCTCAGGAGGAGGCAATGCGGGCGGGCGATCGAGGCTGGAGTCGATCGCAGCTGGAGCGCGCGCAGCCTTATCCTTTGCCCCAAGCGGAACCCACGCGGCCCGGACAATCAGTGCCGATGCGGGCGACCGGCGAGGGCGCAAGTAACTCGCCCGCCGAGCCGACGGTGTCTTCGTCCATGTCGCGGATGGAAGAAAGGGAAGCACCAGCCCCGCTCCGGCAGAACCTCGAGGAGGAGGGTGGTCAGGTCTCACCAGATATGGTTAGCGCATTCGATTATCCCTTCACAACGATTCGTACCGGCCCCCGGCTCATCACGCGGGATTATCCTTATGCCACGGTTGGGAAACTGTTTTTCGAGAGTGCCGGGGGCGGCAGATTTTCGTGCAGCGGGGCAATGATCGACAAACGCCTGGTCATCACGGCCGCGCACTGCATGTGGGATCACCAGGAGGATGATTTCTACTCGAACTTTCGCTTTTTCCCGGCCTATGATGGAACAAGAAGTTTCCTGACGCCGTACTGTCAGTGGGCCGCGGAAGACGGGATCGTTCCGTGGGAATACACCGCGGACGACTCGGTCGTGAACGAGTACGATTTCGGCATCCTTCAGCTCAGGGACAGGAACTGCAGGCAGTACGGCGAAGTGTCCGCGGGCGAACTGACCGGATGGCTCGGCTGGGCATCGCACCATCTCATCGGGAACAACATCACCGAACTGGGATACCCTGGCAACCTCGACTCGGGCCAGGTGATGCAGAAGACCCATTCCGACGTCGTGCTCAACGATGATACCGGCCAGATCGGCTCTGCTCAGTCCGGGGGGTCTTCGGGCGGACCCTGGGTGCAGAATTTCGGGATACACCCGGATGGCATCGTTCCGATCGGCGATGGCTCCTTCGATCAGAAGAAAACGGTCGTCGCGGTCAAGTCCTACGGATTCGTCGATCACGACGCGTTTCAGGTCGGAGGCGCGTCGATCCTGAACGATGCGTGGGAAAGGATCTGGGACAACGCGTGCGACTGGGAATGGGATAACTGCTGACGCGAACGCGCAGGGCGCCCCGTGCCGGGCGCCCTGCCGTGCCGCCGTGACCTCGATGAGTGCAATCCGGTGTTGCGTGTCCGGCATGTCCCATCTCGCGTCGGTGTCAGAAGCGTCTGGCGGCGGGGCGGTCCGGCGCGCGTCGCAGCGTGAGCGCAGCGTGATGGCGGTCGATCCCGGAGTGACACCGGACAGCGGTATCTGTCGGGTGGTCTGACCGTCGCACAGCGCGACGCAGCATCTCGAGTCCGACGCAAAGCGTCTCGGGCGGGAAGATGTAGTCCGTGCGGCTTTACCGCCGGAGACGTTCGGTGTGCCGCGTCGACGGCGCCGTCGATTAGCTGCGCCCGGACACGCCGAGGCACAATCCTGATGCCGGTGTGGCGCTTTCCGGGAAAGCGGGCAGGCCGCCTGCTCTTGCGCCGGATCGGGCCGCGCATGCCGTCGCTGACGTCGGCCGAGGCGCGGCATGTTGCGCAAGAGTGGGGACCGGTTTTTGCGCGCCTTGAGCATGCGACTTCAAACGGTGAGAGCGCCGCGCGATCGGCGCCGTCAGCCGCACCCGGGGCGCAACCACCCCCCTTTTTGCGACAGGAAAGTCGCGCGCCGTGCGCGTCGTCGTCGCGAAAAAGCCGGGCGCGGCGAAGGTCATACGCGTCATCGGCGGCGCCTCCGGTTGCCGCCACGCGATCACGTCCCGAGGGAATGTCGGCATTGTTCCGCATTTCCCGAATCACGCGAAAGTGGCAGATCTTTCGGATGTCCCGCTCGAAGATGTGGGTATTGAATGAAAAACGGATGGACTCAGGAAAGCTGTCGCCGCGCATGTTGAGCTCGATCAGGGTGCGGATCGCGCAGTACAGGTGGCTTCGTGACCATTACATACAGCATCATCTGCAGTTGTCGCTCCCCGGGTGCAGCTTGA
This sequence comes from Paracoccaceae bacterium, assembly GCA_003550665.1. Classification (GTDB taxonomy): domain Bacteria; phylum Pseudomonadota; class Alphaproteobacteria; order Rhodobacterales; family Rhodobacteraceae; genus Alkalilacustris. The sequence continues at coordinate 7,815 of PUKW01000371.1, forward strand.
GCGACGCGCGGGGCAACAAGCTCGGTTACCTTGAGGAGGTGCGGTTTCATCACGGGCGCGTCCATCTGCGCGGCTGGACGCTGGCGCGCTGCATCAGCCTGCGGCTCGGGGACCTGCATATCCGCCGATGGCCCAACGAGGAGCGCGAGGATGTCGCGGCGGCCATGGGGTGCGACCGCCGCGTCGGGTTCACCGCGAGCCTGCCCTACGCGGAAGGTCCGATGGTGATTGAACTGGAGCCCTCGGATCTGGATCCACTGCGCATCCGGCACGAAATACGGATGCGCGGCGCAAGGGCCCGGGCGCAGCTGCGCCTGCGCCTGCGCTACTGGCGCGAAACACTGCCGCTTGTGCCGATGATCGCGCGCGGCCTGCTGCGCGAGGACACCGACCTTCCGCGCCGCATCAAGACGGCCCTTCGCCTTGACGACAACATCTCTCAGACGACGCTGAACCCGGCCTTTCTGGCGCGGCCGGGGCCCGGGCGCGCGATGGCTGGCAATGTCGGGCGGATCTGCGTGATCATGCCGATTTACGATGCCTTCGAGCTGTTGCCGGAGGCGCTCGGCCGTGTCCTCGCCCACACCGATCTGCCCTTTCGGCTGATCCTGATCGAGGATTGCTCCTCCGATACTCGGGTCCGGCCATGGCTGCGCGACTGGGTGCAGGCGCAGGACGCGCCGCATCGCGACCTGATTACCCTCGTCGAGAATGACGAGAACCTGGGGTTCATCCGGTCGGTCAATCGCGGCTTCGATCTTGCCCGCTCCGAAGATGACGCGGTGGTGGTCCTGCTCAACAGCGACGCTATGGTCCCGGCGGCCTGGGCCAGCCGGCTGATCGCCCCGCTGGCGGACCCGGAAGTGGCGACCGCGACGCCGCTGTCGAATGATGCCGAGATCTTCACCGCGCCGGTGATCTGCACGCGCACGGCGCTTGAAGACGGCCAGGCCGACGCGATTGATGACGTGCTGCAGGCGCGGATTGCCGCGCCGGCGCCCGAGGTCGACGCGCCGACCGGGGTGGGGTTCTGCATGGCGCTGCGCCGCGACTGGCTGGATCGCGCGGGCGGTTTCGACCCGGCTTTCGGCCGCGGCTATGGCGAGGAGGTCGATTGGTGTCGGCGCACGGCCGCGCAGGGCGCGCGCCATGTCGCCGCGCCCGGACTTTTCGTCGAGCATCGCGGCGGCGCCAGCTTTGGCGATGAAAAACTGGCGCTGGTGCAGAAGAACAACGCCGTCATCTCGGCCCGTTACCCCGGTTACAACCGCATGGTGCAGGATTTCATTCGGGACGATCGGCTGGTAACCCCGCGCCTCGTCGCGGCCCTTGCCTGGGCTGACAGCCTGCCGGATCTGGAGGAACTGCCCGTCTATATCGCGCATTCCCTGGGCGGCGGGGCCGAGAATTACCTGCAAGACCGGGTCGCGTCTGCGCCGGTCTCGGTCGTGCTGCGGCTCGGGGGCGCCTGGCGGTGCCGGATCGAGCTCGCCACGCCCAGCGGCCGGTTGATTGCGAATACCGACGATCTCGATTCGGTTGTCCGGCTGCTGGCGCCCGTCGCGAAGCGCAGGATCATCTATTCCTGCGCCGTGGGTGATCCGGATCTGGGCGCGCTGCCCGGCTTGCTGCTGCGCCTGGCGGCTGACGCGCCGCTCGACATCCTGTTTCACGACTATCTGCCGATCAGCCCCTCCTACACGCTGCTCGATGGTGACGCTGCCTATCGCGGCGCGCCGTCGATCGATCATGACGACGCCGCGCATACCTACCGGCGCGCCGATGGCAGCATGATGACGCTTCGCGAGTGGCGCGCCAGCTGGGGCGGGGCGGTCGATAAGGCCGCGCGCCTGGTCGTGTTCTCGCAAGCCAGCGCGGATATCGTCGCAACGGCATTTCCGCAGGCGGCCCCGCGCCTTCACATCCGTCCTCACAACTTGCTGCAGACGGTTCCGCCGCTCGTTCCGGCCGATCAGGGCCGCCGGGTGATCGGCGTTCTGGGTGCGATCGGGCCGCAGAAGGGCGCGGAGGTGCTGTCGAAGCTGTCCGACAGATTGCGCGGCGAGCCCGATATCGGGCTCGCGCTGATCGGGCGGATAGCGCCGGGATTCCCGCTTGCCGGGACTGTGCCGGTCCATGGCGTCTATGCGATCGAGGACATAGCGGCTCTCGCCGCGCGCTACGGTGTCACGCACTGGCTGATCCCGTCGATCTGGCCCGAGACATTCTCCTTCACGGTCCATGAATGTCTTGCCACCGGGCTGCCCACCCTGGCGTTCGACCTCGGCGCGCAGGGGGAGGCGGTGCGCTACGCCGAGAACGGTATTGTCCTGCCCTGGGAGCCCGGAGCGCGCGCGCCGGATGCCCTCGCCCGGCTCGTGATCGATGCGGTGGCCGGGGACAGCGAGTAGCCCGAACCCCGACGATCAGAGGTGCCTCGGGACGACGTCACGGACCGGAGCGGCGCATTTCTCGCGCAACACCGCCATGATGATGCGCGCAGGCACAAGGCCATGACACGACGCCCGCGCCGGAACCGCCGATCTGGCGCTTCTTTGGCCCGCAGGATCCGTGCCGAGCGGACGGGTGCTGAGTCGATGACGGACCCTCGAGCCCGCTGCCGGGTCCGCCCGCCGGAAGGCCGCGCTTGACCGTCGCGGTGCGCACCGCATCTCTCGCAATCATGTTCGTGATCTGCAAACAGACCGTGGTCAACCGCTCGGCGCTTCATCTGCACCGTGTGCCGCGCCGGTTCCTGGGGCGGACCGCGCTCTGGCCGCGGGCGGGCAGTCCGGGCCTGTGGGCGCGGCTGATCTTCGAGGTGGAGTTCCTGCGCTACATCACGGCGCTCCTGCCGTTCGTCGCCGCCACGCTGATCTGGCAGGAGTATGCGTTGGCCATCGCGCAAGCGCCGATCCCGATGCTGATCCTGATCTTTCTGGTCGAAGCGCGGCTGCTGCGCGTCTCGCCCGAGCGGCGCAAGACCCTCGTGACGCAGACCGAAGCCGAGCGCGGCCTCGACCTGCTGCGCAGCCGCGGCCGGCAGATCCTCACCCGCATTGCCGCCGGGCGCGAGATGCAGGCCGGGCAGTTGCATCTGGTGATCGAGCAGTCCGAGATGCTGCGGGTCCCGCCGCTGTCGCTGGTGTCGGTCCAGGAGCCGGATGGCCCGGAAATCCTCGAGCTGACGGGCGCGGAACGCGCACTGATCGAGGAGACGCTGTTTCAGCCGCCGCTGAGCGAGCGCGATCTGCAGAAGATATCGCTTGCCCGCAAGATCGAGGTTCATGATATTGCGCTGGAGGCGGGCCAGGTCTCGGGCCATGCGCGGCTGGCCGCGATGATGGCCGCGCGCTCAGACGGCCAGGGATAGCACCCTTCCGAATGGCGCCTCGGGCGGATCGGGCTGCGGCGCGGCCCAGATGACCGGAAAGCGCGGGCGCAGCTCGCCAAAGGGCCCGTCCATGTCCGACAGGATCACCAGCGCGGAGGGCGCGAGCGCGACCGCCCGCGCAAGCACCGGGCGAAAATCCGTGCCCCCGCCTTGCGGCAGCTCCAGCGCCGCGAGCGTGGCGCGCGCCGTGGCCGGGTCGAGCGCCATGTCGTGATGGATCGCCGCGTCGAAGCTGAGCAGATGCAGCGCGGCCTGATGGCGCCGGGCAATGCCGTGGATTTCGGCCATCATCAGGCGCAAGCTGTCGTCCGTGACCGAGGTCGAGCAATCGAGCGCCAGCACCACGCGCCCCCCTGGCCCCTGCCAGCGGATGCGCGGTTGAAACGGCGGCAGTGCGCGCCCTTCGACCTGCGCGCGCGCCGCCCCCGCCAGCCAGCCGCGCGCCGGGCGCAGGGGGTCAACTGTCGGTCGCGGCAGCGTGGCGCGCGCCAGCAGGCGGCGCAGGAGATGTTCCCACGGGACGCGCGGGGTGGGCAGATCGGCCAGCCGGGCGCCCAGCACCCCCACCCCGAACCCGGCCCCGCGCCCGGCGGCCATGGCGCGGGCCAGATGCGCGCGCCACTCGGCCCGGCCTTGCTCCGCCTTGTCGTCCCCGGCGTTGCCCTCCTGTGCGGCCTCGGGGCGCAGATCGGGCTGGTGGCCGCTCTGCTGCGCTTGTGCGCGCACCCGCCCGGCCGCATCGGCCGCGCCTGCGAGACGGCCGTAAAGCCGCTCGCAATCCCACTCGGCCAAAGCCCCCTCGGTTTGCTCGCCCAGGGTCCCCAGCACCTCGCCAAGCCGCAATGCCGGGCGCGGCAGCGCGTGGCCCGCCTGCAGGATCGTCTCGTTGACGATGGCATCGGCGGCGATCTGCCACAGATCCGGCGCAAAGGCCGCGCCCATGCGCGCCTCCATGGCCGCCATGCGGTCGGAATGCTGAAGGGCGACGTGCAGGATGTGATGCCCGGCCAGCCCGATCTGCTCATGCGCCGGCAGCGCCGCGAAGCCCGGGCCGTAGCGGATCACGCTGCCGGCCGTCTCGGCGAGGGGGGGGAGCCGGTCCGCGTCGCGGTGGCGACACCACAGCGCGAGTGCGGCCAGCGCCGGGTCGGCCTCGGTCAGGGCCTGCAGCGCGGCGGTGGCGCGGGCGGAATGGGTCATTCGAGCCCCGCGGCGCGGCGCTCCTCGGCATAGGCGGCATAGGCGGGCGAGTCCAGAAACGCGTCCTGCCAGCCATTGTCGAGCGCGCGGCGGATCAGCATCTCGAAGCCATGCGCGCCGAGCTCGGCCAGCGGCATGGACGAGAACGGCGCGCCGCGCGTCTGCCCGAGGCCGCGCGCCTCGGCCATGATCTCGATGATGCGCGGCAGGCTGTCCGCATCGGCGCGCGCGATCAGCGCATAGACCAGCGCGGTCATGCCGTGCATCGACGCCGGGTACAGCGCCAGCCGATCCCGCGGTTTAGCGTCGAGCAATTCCTCGAGCTGCACCGTGGCGGCGATTTCATCGGCGATCAGCAGGAATTCCGCCGCGACCGCCTCCCCCACGACACCGGCGATCGCGGTTTGGCGCAGCGTGCGGTCGGGGATGGCGCGCATCAGGGCGGACACCCGCGCCCAGCTTCGCGGCGAGCAGGCGATCATGTCGCCGCGCCGCAATGAGGGCTCGATGGTGTCGAGCAGGTCGGGCCGCGTGCGGATGAAGGCGATCACCGCCGGGTCCAGCCCGTGCGGCACGGCGTAGCTCTGCACCCAGTCATTCGCCTCGGCCACGAGGTTGAGATGGATCAGCCGGTCCGACAGCGCCGTGCCCATCTCATAGGCTACCGCGCCATCCTCGACCGTGTTGCCCGCGGCCACGACAAGGCAGCTTTCGGGCAGGCGGTGCGGCCCGACGCGGCGCTCCTGCAACAGCCCGTAGACGGTGGGCTGCAATTGCGGCGGCGCGGCGGTGAGCTCGTCCAGAAACAGCACCGAGGGCTGCGCCGGGTCATCCGGCAGGTCCTCGGGGCGAAACCAGACTGTGCGCTTGCGCTCGAGGTCGAAGAACGGCAGCCCGCGCAGATCCTGCGGCTCGATGGTGGTCAGCCGCAGATCGAACAGCCGCGCGCCGGTGCGCATGGCAAGGTCCTGCACGATCTCGGTCTTGCCGATTCCGGGGCGGCCATGCAGCATCCATGAGGCCGTCAGCCCGCCCGTCTGCTGTGCCTGCCACCCGGCCTGCAACAGCTCCAGCGCCTTGCCGGTCGTGACCGGCGGAGCGTTTACCATTCCGCGCCCTTTCGTCTCGCGCTACCAAGAAGCAAGAGTGTGCCCGGCAGTCCGGCCGTGCAACCCAACACGGAGTCGCGGGCGGGACCCTGCGGCAGCGGCATCGGCACACGGATGTCCGCCATGCCCCAACCCTGAACCGAAAGGAGCGGCATCATGACCCTGAACCTGCTGGTATTCCTCGGCTCGGTGCGCGACAGCACGCCGCCGCGCCCGGCGCGGCTCGGCCTGCGGGTGGCGCGTGCCTGCGCGGACAGGCTCGCGGCGCAGGGCCATGAGGTCGGCCTCGTCGATGCGCTGGAGTTCGACCTCGCCGGCCCGTTCAAGCCGCATTTCTCCCATCCACAGGGCAAGGCGCCCGCGGCGCTGGAGGATCTCGCGGCGCGGATCGCGGCGGCCGATGGTTACGTGATGGTCAGCCCGGAATACAACCACGCCATGAGCCCCGCGCTCGCGCATCTGCTCAACCACTTCGGCAGCTCGCTCTATTCCTACAAGCCGAGCGTCATCGCGACCTATTCCGCCGGGCAGTGGGGCGGGGCGCGCGCGGCGGTCAACATGCGCACCTTTCTGGCCGAGCTCGGCTGCCTGCCGGTATCGGCGATGATCCATGTGCCAAGGGCGCAGGAGGTCTTCGAGGCGGAGGGCGGCTATCCGTCCGGTGTCGATGCCGGCCGGTGGGACGACTATCTCGCCCGGAGCTTCGCGCAGCTCGCATGGTGGGCCGAGGCGGCCCGACGCCAGCGCGCCGAGGGCGCCGCCGCCCGTCCGCCCGCCTTCAAGCGCGACCCTTCGCAGCGCAACGCGCCCTGAGCCCCCGCACTGACGCGCGCTCACCGCCGATGCCGGCTAAGGGAGCTGCACGCTCCCACCGCCCTGAAACGGCGCGAAGGAGTCGGCAAACCGATCAGGGCCAAATGCGCTTGCTCAGGCCGCCGCTTCAGGCCACCTTGGCCGCGATCAATGCGCCACCCTCAAAGACTGCAGGCTGCGCTGATCTCATGCGGGACAGGTGCCGGGCAGGGCGCAGCGGGGCGAGCGAATGCGACGATTGATCAACCCGACCGCGCTCGTCTTTGTCGCGATCGTGCCGGTCATCGCCGTGTGGATCGGCAGCGGCATGCTGTTTCGCGCACCACCGCAGGCGCCGGAGCCCGCCGCCGAGCGGGTGCCGAGCGTCGCCGCGAGCTGGAGCGAGGCCGAGGAGATCACGCTGGAGCTGGTGCTCTACGGCGATGTCGAGCCGGTCCAGGTCTCCATCCTGCGCGCGCGCGTGGACGGGATCGTCGAGGAGATCGCCGCGCAGGGGAGCCGCGTATCGCGCGGCGATGTGGTCGGGCAGCTCTCGGCGGATGACCGCGAGGCGCGGCTGGCGCGCTCCGAGGCGCAGCTCGCCTCGGCCAATCGCGACTATGACGCCGCCCGCCGGCTCGCGGATCGCGGCGTGGGGGCCGAGGCCGACGCACAGGCGCGGCTCGCCGAGCTGGAGGCCGCGCGCGCCGAGCTGCGCGCCATCGAGCTCGAGATCGCCAACACCGAGCTGCGCGCGCCCATCGACGGCATCGTCAACGAGGTCATCGCCGATATCGGCAGTTATGTCGGCATCGGCGGCGAGGTGCTGCAGGTGGTGGACAACGACCCGCTGATCGCGGCAGTGCAGGTGCAGCAGACCGCCATCCAGGGGGTGCGCACGGGCATGCCGGCCGAGGTGCGCTTCATCGGCGGCGGCACGCGCGCGGGCGAGGTGCGCTTCGTCTCGGCGGTGGCGGATGCGGCGACGCGGACTTTCCGGGTCGAGGTCCAGATCGACAACAGCGACGGCGAATTGCCCTCGGGACTGAGCGCCGAAGTCGTCCTGCCGGTGGAGACCGTCGCCGCGCACCGGGTCTCGCCGGCGCTGGCGCGGCTCGATGAGCAGGGGCGGCTGGGCCTGCATCTGGTGGATGACGCGGACCGGATCGCCTTCGTGCCCGTCGAGGTGGTGCGCGCGCGCGGCGACGGCGTCTGGGTCAGCGGCCTGCCGGAGC
>PUKW01000229.1 GCA_003550665.1 Paracoccaceae bacterium
AGATTGGAAAATTATTAAAGTGTCTGATGGTTCTGTTGCTTTTGAATCTTTAGGAGACGAAAGCAATTTAGTTAGTATTCAGTTACCTGAAGGTGTTTTAGACTCACAAACTGAATATCAATTTATGTTAAGATATAAAAGTGTGTATTATGGGTATTCATCTTGGGGATCACAGTTTTATCTTACTGGTGATATTTATGTTATAGCACCAGAAATGACTATTGAGGGAGCACCAAACAATGTTCCAAAAACACCAGAATGGTCAACTGATGATTTTAGTGTTTTTGGTGGTAGTGATACACATATAAGTACTGATTGGAGAATTACTAGAACTTCCGACAATTATGTTGTTTTTGAAAGTTTAGAAGACGCAAGTAATTTGACAGAAATAACATTGCCTTATGAAATATTGGAGGCTATGACAGAGTATAGATTTGAAGTAAGACATCGTGGAGCTGTGTATGGTGCTTCGAATTGGACCCAGCAAATTGTTACTACGGAAAATGAATTTTTTGGTAATTTGTTTGCTGCTGCTAATAATGAAATTCGAAAGATTTATACGACATATATGTCTTATAGTGATAATTATGATGAACATACTGATAATATCACTAGTATGATTTGGGGAAAGGATAATAATTTGTATTCTTCAGCTAAAGACAACAGTATACATAAGATTAATCCAGTTACCATGACACAAATTGATAGTTATACTCATCTAGTAAGTCTTAATGTTGTAATATCTGGTGGAGATGGATACTTGTATGCTGGTTGTAATAATAATGAAGTTCATAAAATCAATCCTGATACTATGTCATTAGTAAGCAAATATGAATATCATACAGGTTCTGTTGTAGCTATGGCTTGGGGTGGCGATGGATATTTGTATAGTGGTGATACTAATAATGAAATTCATAAGATTGATCCATCTATAATGACAGTGGTTGAAGAATATACTGGACATGATGATGAAATTACTAGTCTGGCTTGGGGCGGTGATGGATATTTATATTCTACATCCAAAGATGACGAAGTACATCAGATTGATCCAGATGATATGACTCAAGTAGCTGCTTATACAGGTCATATCTTTACAGTAAATTCAGTTGTTTGGGGTCAAGGTTATTTGTATTCGGCTTCTAATGGTTATGTAATTCACAAAATTGACCCATCTGATATGTCTTTGGTAGATGAATATGATTCTCATTCTGATGAAGTTTTAGACTTAGTATGGGGAGGAAATTATTTATATTCTGCTTCTAAAGATACGGAAGTGCATCAGATTGATGTTAGTGATATGAGTATGAATAATTCGTTTACTCAATTTTTAAATCCTGTAAATAGTCTAAGTTGGGATAAAACAATTTGGGATAATTACGATTGGACCATTGACTCAAATGGTGTAGTTACTAGTTATGGTAGCGATCCTGGACCTGATGGCCGAACATATTAAAATTATTGGGCTGACTATTTAGATAGTCAGCCCTGATAAGGAGATGTTATGAGTGTATTAATTAAAATTGGAAATAAAGAAATGGTCGACGGATTATATAATGTAGAATCAATACATTATGATCCAGAAAGACTTAATAGAGAAAGTAAGGAAAAATATCATATTATATTGCCTTATTTGCCTCAAAGAGAGAAAGAAGTTGGTGATCGATTTTTTGCCGATGTCAATAAAAAGGAACTATTCTTATATAAGAAAGATGGAGAAGAATATACATTTGTAATTTCTGTTAAAGCATTAATCTTGTTAGATAAAGTAGAAGAATTAAGAGATAAATATATTTATACTAATCATAGTTATACATTTCCAGATGGATCAGAAGATTATATACAGCTTAGAAATGAAATTGACAGACAAAATTTTCAAGATATAATGCTTGATGCATTGGATAAAGAATCTGACGAAATTATTAAATTCAGACCCTTATCCAATAATATAAAAGAAATGAAAGCTTCTGAAGTTATTGAGATGAATAAGTTTCTAAAACAGAAAATCGATGGTATTTTAGAAAATTCTTGGAATTTGAAAAATGAAATTCGTAATTCTAGTGATTTAGATTCTATTGATATTAATAAGGGTTGGGAATAATTTTAATTTGAGTTTTTTAATCATTAAACAAAAAGTTTAATGTTAACAAGGAGATTTTTATGACATTTGATCCTATTACATATTCAAAATTTAGACAGTTTGAAAGGAATAGGCCGAAGGTTAAAACACCAGAAATATTAAATATTGATCATGGTCAAACTGGTGTTCTGCCTGGTGTTGAAATAGAAGGTTCTGAATATTCTACATTATATACTGAAAATGTTAGAGAAAAAAGAGTATTCCAAATAGTTGAATTGCCTAATACTAATTTTAGTTTTCCAGATTATGAATTAGAAGATAATACAGATAATTTTATTCCTAATTTAAATGACGATGCTATTTTTAGAATGAGAGTAAAAGATATTGCTAAAGACGGTAATGAATCTAGATGGAGTCCTATAATTGAATTTGCTACATTAGAAGCTTATGTAGTCGAACCAAATATTACCGTACAAAAATTTAGTGGAAACATTCCTGAAAATCCTATTTTGTATGGTGGTGAATTTGAAACTTTTGGTAATGATGATACTCATGCAGAAACTCATTGGAAGATTACAAGAGTGAGTGACGATACAGTTGTTTGGGAATCGTCTGGATCTGAAAATCTGACAGAAATTCAGGTACCAATGGGATATCTATCTGATGAAACCGAATATAAATTTGAAATAAGATATTATGGTAATTTATTGGGTTGGTCTAGTTGGGGAAGATATATTGGTATAACTGATTTTTATTATGTTGTAGAGCCGAGTTTTACTTCTCATGTTGATGAGCAAATGGGTGTATCTACTAGTCCTACTTTTATTACTTCTACTTTTGAAACAGTGCCATTTGGTGTTGATACTCATCAGAGTTCTGATTGGCAGCTTGCGGATAATAGTAGTTTTAGTAATATCCTTTTTGAAAGTTTAGAAGATACAGAAAATAAGACTAGCTGGAGTGTTAGTGGATTACAAGCTCAAGAATATTATGTGAGGGTTAGATATAAAGGTGCTGCTGGATATATTACAGATTGGACTGTAATAAGGTTTGAAGTTGGAAAAATTGAAGCACCTGAAATTACTATAAGTGGCTATCCAGATGAGATTGGAATAAATCCTGTTGTTACTTTAAGTGATTTTGTTTCAGATCCAGCTGGTGATACTCATATTAAGACTGAATTGGAAGTTGAAGATGAAAGCGAGACTGTAATCTATAATAATGTGTATGAGTAAATTAATAATAATTAAAAATTTTTGGAGGAAATTATGAGTTTAACAAACATTCAAATACCGGATGGAAAATTAGAACAAAATACTACTTATAAGGTTCGTGTAAGGTATAAAGGTCAAGAGTATGGTTGGTCAGAGTGGAGTGAAAAAGAGTTTACAACAAGTGAATGTGTACTTTTTTCAGATGCTGCTAACTTTACTAGATCAACAGAATTTTGTACAGCATGGGGCGAAGACGTAATCAAAGTAAACGACAATATGGGTGTCACTCCAACTGAT
>PUKW01000054.1 GCA_003550665.1 Paracoccaceae bacterium
AACATTTATCAATGAACGCTGAAACTCTAACAATACATTAGTCCATGGAAAGATTGAACCTAAGTTTGGGGGATTATCCTTATGTGAGGGTGAAATAGATTTTATGATTATTTGAATTATTATTGCCAGGACAGGTGATGATAAATATTTTGTCGGACAGTTGTTAGACATGTGTAAGACATAACAACAAAAGAGAACCGTCCCTAGTGAATCCTCAGAAGTTGTAGACCAGAGAGGAGGTCATTTTACTGATCGAAAATGTGGGCAGGTCTGACTCCAATAGCAATGGCAGTTATTAATTTCAACCGTTATCTGTCTGGAACAAGAGGAAAAGACCCCGCAGGTTTTAACCCGCAGGGTCTATTTAGCTGGTTATGGTAACTGGTAAATTTTACAGGGGGGTCTGACCCCTGGAGGGAGGAATTGGAAGCCCGCCAGGGCTGGAGATTCCGACCGGGCAACCGTTATCTGTCTGGAACAAGAGGAAAAGACCCCGCAGGTTTTAGCCCGCAGGGTCTACTTAGCTTGCTATGGTAACTGGTAATTTTTACAGGGGGGGTCGTACCCCTGGAGGGAGTTTCTGGAAGGACAAAGTCCTGGAAGAAACTCCCGGGCAGAAAAAGCCCTCCACCCAAGGCGGGTGCCAAGGGCAAAGGGCTTTGGTGTGCATTAGCCTCTATTAGTCTTATTCTGCTAAGTTTATAAATCCTCTTCATCCCATTAAACTGCCTACAAAAATAGACAACCCCCGCCACCTGTTCATTCCAGATGGCGGGGGGGTACCTTTGGTGCTTAGTTATTGTGTGGTGCTGAGAGTTAGGTTGGTATTGATTGTTATATTTATTCTATTTTCGTTCAAAGATAGTAGTTTCTTCATCTCCATGGACAGTAATCGCTTCTATTTTTGCCTGGGCCTGAGCCTCAACTCCAAATACATTTATTCCGTCAACTGTGAAGTCTTCATTTTCCGCATCCGATATACTGCTTATTAAATCTTCTAAATTGCCGAATCTATTAGCTTCTGTAATGCCCATTATATACCAATTACCAGTATAGCGGTTTGATAGTAATACAAGACTTTCTCTGCCTTCAGGAATAATTTGATCTTCATCATCGCCATCCTTTATAGTAGTATCTTCCTCTACGGTGACAGCTAGAGTCATGTAAGGGTCTGCATCTGTATCTACGAAATCAACAACAACATCTGTTAAGTCAGAGTAATCTTCGCCTGCATCAGTGTGCACTCTTAACATACCTTGGTTGCCATCAATAGAGTTTTGAGCATAACCACCACTAAAACCCCCAGCGATATTAAAATTGTATACTACATCATCATCTACATCATACATGAAATCATAGAACACGATACGTGCTGTTACAACATCTACAACGCCTTCTCCTGTGAATTCACCGTCCCCAGTTATTGTTACTTCGTTGTCAGAGTCAAGTTCCAGTGTATCGCCATCTTCTACTTCAATTTCTTCATCAAGGATAATAGTACCTACACACTCATTATCTAAAGCTGCTTGTAACTCATCTGCATTATTAACAGTAGCTGTAATCCAAGCCGTTGTCGTCATCTCTTCATCTTCATACCAGGGGCAGAATAGGACATTATCACTAACTTTATCACCCACACCATCGGGGTTACTGCTATGTGTTGGGCCAGATTCATGACCCCACCAGTTTTCGCGAGCATCTATTTCACCATTGTTAGCAAGTGCTCCAAAACCCTTTTCCATACTGTTACCTAATATTTTGTTATTTCTTGCAACTGTTCCATCAGCATTACCAAACTGCCTGATGCCTGCCCAATTTGATCCAGTTGTTGCATTGTCGGCAATATAGTTGTTTTCGATAACAGTATTATCAGAGTCGCCCCAAATGGTGAACCCGTCTCTGTAAGCATTAGTTAGATGGTTTCCAGTGGCTTCAGTGTTATCACTACCATATACAACTATTGATTCTCTCGCTTCATTGATAGTATTATTACTTATCTCATTGTCGTCTGCAAACCTTGTTTCAATTCCTCCTCGCGCATTTATAACTGTGTTATCATGGATTTCATTGCTATTATTTGTTGAGCGAACAATAATGCCTCGCCATCCAATATTCCATTCACCACCACTCCTAGAGAGAATTGGCTCACCTCCACCTATGGTGTTATTACTGATAACATTGTTACCTTCGCCATAGGCGATATAAACAGCAGTTTCAGTACTTTCTATATCTAGATTCTCGACAGTCATGTCATCGCATCCAAATAAAAATACTGCACCTGCATCCTCAGGCACGGTTTCACCTGACTTATTCGTCCAATAAATTAGTGGTTTGTCATTAACGGTGTTTGAGTCATCTATATCATGAGTTTCTAGTACATCCAAATCGTCAATAATGTCTGCAAAAGAAAGCCCAGCGTTGATTAACTGGTTATTGGTTGCTGTAACTTCTTCTGCATGATATAGGAACAACCCACGAGGCTGCCTTTCATTACCCCAGCTGCCTTGGTTTTCAATAATATTATTATTCACTTTATGGCTCTTACCATGATGGAAAGTGAGGGACCTTAAAGCAGTATCCACAATTTGGTTATTCTCAACCACTGTATTTTGGGCATTACTGACAAAAATGCCATTAAAAGCATCTTGAATTTTAAATCCTGATACTGTTACATCATCTGCATTAATATGAATCTGTCCTTTATAATCTCCGATATCTTTAAAGTCACCATCAATCACTGCTCCATGCTCTACAACACTCTTCAGTGTTAGGCCCTCTACACCTATTGTCACAAGCTCCTCATAGTTACCAGCTTTTACCAATATTTTGTTGTTAGGGTCTGCATTGCTAACTGCATCGCTTATATTAACGTATCCTTCATTTTTGTCGACATTATAAACTGGCTTTTGTGGAACTTTTGGAGCAAAATATGCCGTAATTGTTGCTGCTTCTGCAGGCATGGTAAATATGGTGCTTGCTGCTTCTGCATCAGCAAAACCATTTATTTCTGCACTCCAGCCGAAAAACACATAATCATCTGCTGGGTCAGCTGTGATCGAGACTTCTTCGCCTGCAGCATATTCTCCACTGCCTGTAACTGAGCCACTATTTTCTGGCTCAACCTCAATACTTAAAGTAAAGGCTTCTACCAAAGTAACTTCTTCATCTACATCATCATCAACTACTTCAAGTTCACCATCTTCGGTCAGGTAACCATCTTTGCTAACACTATATTCATAGGTGCCGGCTACGAGGTTTTCAAAAACAGCCTCTCCGGCTTCGTCGGTATCTACTTCATCGCCATCAAGGTTTACTGTTGCACCTTCGATAGCTCCTTCATCTTCATCAGTTACGGTGAAAGTTACTTCATAAGTAGGTTCTTCCAATACTGTCACTGTTGCTGTAACTGTAGTTTCAACATCTTCTCCCCATACGTAGTTGTTCTCGGGGAGCTGTGCTTCGCCTTCAAAAGTGTAATCGCCAGCTGTATCGCCAACATATTCCCCTACAGCTGTCCAGTCCACTACATCTAAAGTAACATTGTCTTCATCTTCTACAACGCCTTCAAATTCTACT
>PUKW01000202.1 GCA_003550665.1 Paracoccaceae bacterium
AGAACTGGAACTACGGTATTGTTAATCAGTGCTATGTTGCGGACAACGGAGACTTAATTCTCACTACCTGCATCCCCGGACATTATGCGTCGAGCTACCATAAAGCAATATTAACAGGGTATGGTCGCGGTGGCTGGACGATATTTCATAGTAGCGATAACGGAGCTTCGTGGTCAAGGGTTTACCAAGCCTCAAGCTGGTCAGGCGCTTACCGTTCCAGCATCAGCAAGCCGGTGGACATAAAAGGCAGGTTATTCGTGGGCTGCCAGCTTGGGGTAAGGCAGGGGCTTTTAACGTCTACAACGGGCGGCGCGTCATGGACGTATCACGGCCTTTACCCGGCGAAGGCGTATAAGGCCGTGAATAGATCCATCGCCGATTCGTTCTGGTACGACGAGGAGGAGGACATTCTTTACTCACATAATGCAGGTAGTTTCGACGGTTGCGGCATCTGGATCATGGAAGAGCCGAGCGTGGAAAAGATATTCCAGGTGCGCTCCCCGGCGCAAACGCTTTCAGGCGGGGCCGTGAACTACTCCATGTGGGACCGGCTGATGTACACCCACTCTAACAACAACATTACAAGCATGTTATACACGACCCCGCAAGGCCGCCTCTGCGTACAGTGGTCCACGGGTTCAGCCTGGAGCGAAACCTGGGGCACGACATCGGGTCCCATGACGGTCATTATCGGGTTTACAGAACCCGAGCCGCCGAAAATCCCCCTGCGAGCCAAGCGAATAAATATTAGCAGGAGCCGGACATCGGCTTCTGATTTAAGCGTGGTGTTCGACAACAAGGGTGGGCGGTTAACACCAGAGAAAAGTGACAGCGAACACCCGATGCTACTGTGGGTGAACAACGAAATTCAGATCGAGCAGGGCTACGGGCAGAATTTAGCCCGGACTTTCAGCGGCCTGATAGATTCCTCACAGCCCCGTCACAGCCCCGGCAATGCGGAGATTGAGGTTGTGGCCCGGGATTTTTATAAGCTGGCGCTCGACCAGACAATCACGACAGAAGAAGGCTACCACACAGTCATATTTAACGATGTGGCCCTGGAGAACCAGTTTAGACAGTTGGCATTAATGGCAGGGTTTGAGGGCGATAAAATCATAACCGAGCCGACGGGGATAAAAGCCACCAAAGAATACAGCCAGGAAACCTACGCCGATGCGTTCCAGGTGCTGTGTGAAGAGGCGTTTTTTGAATCCTTCTGCGACGAGTATGGGCGGCTGTATTACCTGCGCCAGCAAGAGCGCGGGGAGGAGCTTGACCCCAAGCACATATTCACCGAGGGCGTCGATATTGTGCGGCTGGACTACGACCTGGATGACGAGGATTTGTATTACAAGGTTATCGTTTACGGCAGGACTGACCCCGAGGAAGGCGAAGAAGCGGAGGTTATATCTGCTGAAGCTGATTATGCGCCGAGGGATTACTACAACGTGCTGAAGCAGAAAGTCATGCAAATCCATTCGGACGCCGACACGGTGGAGAAGTGCCAGGAAATTGCGGACCGGGCCGTTGCGCTGATGCTGTCCAAGCCCCGGCGGGTGGATTTCGCGGCCATCGGTATCCCCTGGCTGCAAGTCGGCGACAGGATACAGGTGCTGGAAACCACATCGGGCATAAGTGAGATATACCGGATTGACGACATGGACATCACGCAGGAGACGGACAGCTTACTTATGACCATCGGCTGCCACCATTACGGCTACATGCCCGCCCCGGAGGAGTGATAACATGCCCAAGAGTTTAGAGTTCATCAACAGGAAAAAGCGCCATGCGGAGCATAGACTGAAAGAGCGCGACCCCCGCAAGGCGAAGGTGTTCTATGAAACCTCCGGCGGGCAGGTTGGTTACACTGAACCCGGGACACCGGGACAGCCATACCCGCCCTATGAAGAACCAAGCCCGGAGCCGGACTTTCCTGATATCCCGGAAGTCAAGCGGTTCACCTTTGAAAATGAAACGGTCTGGACAATAACGCACAACTTCGGCAACCTCCCGCTTGTTACGATTTGGAAGGGGGCGGCCATTGTCCATCACGGGTTCGGGACGCAGCCCTTCGGCACAAGCGCATTCGGCGGCGGCACGTTTACAGAGGATGCGGAGGAAGCTACGGATGAGCCGCTAATTGAAGAAACCAGCCTTGACGAATTCACCGTAACGTGGACAGAGGCAACAAGCGGCGTCGTGGTGGTCAGTTCCAGCGGTGGTGAAGTAACTACTGTAACTACTTCGTGGGCAGAAATAATCAATAAGCCGTCCACCTTCACCCCATCCGAACACGGTAATGAGGCGCATAGCGAAGAGTTTGTCACAGAGGTAGACGAAAACGTCGGATTTCTTTGGGGGTTGATGCTCTAATGGCAGACGTAAGAGGAATTGTAGAGGATTTGCAGAGTGTAAATGATGGTGCTTTTCTCACCATCCAGCCGTCTACCGGTGAGGAGTGGCTGATCAAGAACATCTATCACGGCGGCGCGGCGGAGCTTTACAAATATGACGGGGTTAACGAGGTTTTAGTAGACAGCGACACCGAAAGCGGATCGTGGATAGGCTGGCAGTTTTTTGCCACGGATAATATATATTACCGGGTTAAAAACGTCTCTGGAGGGGCTGCATTGATTGGCTATGAGGGGGTAAGGACTAAATGATAAAAACTCCGTTCACGGGTAATTGGAAATATATACTTGACAAAATTGGTACTTTGGGTAACCTGCTGACTACTGCTAAAGATAATTTAGTTGATGCTATAAATGAAATATTTAGTGATCTGGATACACACAAGTCAAATTTTAACGACCACTCAGCCAGACACGAAAACACAGGTGCAGATGAAATAAGCATAGCAGGATTGCAGGGTGAGAGCGCGGAACTTAGTTCGCATTTGTCTGAAACTATGCCTCACCAGTTTGTGGACGAGGACACAAGCACAACGTATAAATATGGTTTAAAACAGGAAGACGGGCACATGGTATTTATGTATGAGGAGGTAGTGTAATGGCTAATGAAATTAAATTACCAAGTTCAACGCAAGTAGATACGGTTATCCGCATTTTAAGCCAGATGTCGCAGGACTTAAAATATTTAGGTTTAACCAAATTCGGCACACTGAAATATGACACAACAGAACAACCTTTGCCGATTAGACCCTGGCGAAACACAGAAGCATTTAGTATCATCCATAATGACGCGGGCACTTCTACAGGTGTTAGCTTTGATGGTACGAACAATCAGATAAATATTTCAGGAGATTTGTTTGATGCAACCCTGCTGAAAAATGGGGACAGCATTATTGTATCTGGGGCTGCAAACGCAGAAAACAACGGTACTTTTACCATTAGTTCATTTACAAGTGCGCAGATAAGCGTAGATGAAACGACTATTGTGGACGAAAGCGCTGGGGCGACTGTCACAGTTAGCATGAACGGTGATATTGTAGGTAGGCAGGGAGGCACAAACTTAGATAGTTACAGTTTTGCTGATACTTCTTCCACGACTGCTAACATTCTTCAGTGGCACGCTTTTGCTGACATTATAAACGGAAAGCCGTCTATAATTTA
>PUKW01000058.1 GCA_003550665.1 Paracoccaceae bacterium
CAGCTAATTGCACATTGATCCCCATCAGCGCGGCGAGCGAATCACATCGCGAGATGGCTGCGGGAAGGGACCTGCAAATGACCAAGGCAAAGTCCAGCAATCAAACCTGTTACATCTGTGGTCACGAGTTCCAGCACTGCATGTCGACGCAAAAGGCGAAGGCCTATCGCGCGAATATCGAGAACGCGGTCAAGGTCACGAACAACCGGCTTAATGTCTTCGCCGAAGCATGGACCGTGGGTGACGGTGAAACCTGCGATCAACTC
Source organism: Paracoccaceae bacterium (assembly GCA_003550665.1). GTDB lineage: Bacteria > Pseudomonadota > Alphaproteobacteria > Rhodobacterales > Rhodobacteraceae > Alkalilacustris. The sequence goes on from PUKW01000058.1 coordinate 267, forward strand.
ATTCATGAACTTCTGACCTGCAAGAAATCCAAGTTGGCGGGGGCGATGCGGTACGCGATGAAGCAGCCGCTCGACGGACGCCCGACCATCGAGGAATTAGTGCGCGTCCCGAAGAAGCTGGATCTGACGCAGCCGATCAAGGAGTGCGCACGCGTCTCTGCGCAGAAGAAGTCCGGGAGGGAGGGTTGGCGTCCCATCGCTGATTTCGGGATCCAGCACCGGACCGCGCAGCATATGGTGAAGGCGATACTCGAGCGCACCTTCGTTCCCAGGAGGTTCCAGCAGGAAGTGGTCGGTGTGCCGAAAGCCGTTGCCCGGATCCGCGCGCAGGCCAATGCCGGCCATCATTTCTTCGTACATCAGGACATCGCCGACTTCTTTCTGCACTTCAAGGCAGAGAAGCTGGAGGTGGCTTCGCCGCTCCCGAACTGGGCGGTGGAGCATGTCGTCACAGGACGACATAACGAGTGGGCTGTAAGAGGGAAATCGCTCTCCCAATACGGGGCAGTGTGCCACTCTCTCTCTACAGACGCGCTTGTTGCGGCAGCCCGCCGGGGAGCGCCACAGGGCTCCTCCTGTTCCTCGATCATCGCGCTACTCGAGTGCTCGAAGCTCCAGCTTTCCGAAGCTTTGGAGAAGGCGCTCACCAACCATGCCGATGATTTCCTGTCGCTGCATTGTACGCAGCAGGACGCCGAGTCGGCGGCGGAGGAGTTGGAGGGAGCCGTGGCTCAGCTCCCCGGCGGGGATTTCACCCTAAAGACCAAGTCCATGGGTGATCTATCCGAAGGATGTGAGTTTCTTGGTCATCAGCTCCGGCTCATTGACGGCGTGGTCCGAATAAGCCCGAGCGAGATCAACAATGCGCAGCTGGTCAACGAGCTCTTCGAGCTGGAAGAGGGTTGTGGCGTTCACTCGTCGCACAACCCGGACAAGGCAGAGGTGCTCTGGGCCGCTGCCAATGCGACAAGTTATCTGTCAAGCTGGTGGGCCGTCTTCGCTGAATGCGACGATATCTATGAGCGTCGGATCAAATACTGCGAAGGCCAGATCCAGGACATGCTCGACAAGGTGCATGCAACCAAGGCGGATCTTGTAGGCATTCCAGCTACCAAGAAGTTCAAGCTCCGCAGCTGGCCCCCATCAAGGTATGGCTCGTGACATCACCCGATTCCTCCGCGACACCAACCGGTTCAACGCACGGGCGGCCTCGCGCGAGGTGATGGCCTGCGGCGCTGATGCTGCTGCATGCGCCGCGGCGCTCCGATCCCGGAAACCGTGACGCTCAACGTCGTGCAGCGTGACAAGGACGCGGTGGCTCAGACGCGCGAGGGTGCCGCACCGTAGGGCGACACGAACAGCACCCCGGTCAAGTCGCTAGGCGCGGGCAATTTCGTGGGACCCTCATGCTGGGTTCAGCCGCGTTAGCTACCTTAACGACACTTCCGACATGGACGAACGCTGTCGTTCCAGCCAAAAAGGTGGAAACAGCGAGGGCGGAGATGATCACTGGAGAACTGAAGTCCAAGGTCGACGCGATCTGGAACGCCATGTGGACAGGCGGGCTGTCGAACCCCCAGACGGTCATGGAGCAGTTGACCCTGTTGCTGTTCCTCAAGGGGCTCGACGACGCGCAGACCCTCGCAGAGCGCCAGGCTCGGGCACGCGGCACGGAGATCGACCGAAATCTCTTCCCGGACGAGCTGGACGGGATCCCCATCGTCGACGACTCGGGCAAGAAGATCGCGGATGGTCGCCCCTTCGCTGATTTGCGTTGGCCGCGGTTCACGACGCTTCCCCCGGCGGAGATGCAGGAGGCAGCCGAAAACCACCTGATCCCCTTCCTGCGCCGTCTCGGCTCCGAAGGTGCACCTCTGCGCAAGCACATGGCCAGTGCCCGCTACGAGATCCCCACCGGCCGCCTGCTGTCCAAGGTGGTCGACCTCATCTCCGACCTGCCGATGAAGCATCGGGACACGAAGGGTGATCTCTACGAATACATGCTGTCGAAGGTCGCCAGCGCCGGCCAGAACGGCCAGTTCAGAACGCCTCGCCACATCATCGAGCTGATGGTCGCGATGACGGAGCCGCGGCGCGACGACGTGATCTGCGATCCGGCGTGCGGCACGGCCGGCTTCCTCGTGGGCGCGGCGGAATACCTGCGCCGCAACGATCCCGATGCCTGGACCGATGCGGATAGTCGCCTGCACATCGAAACCGCTATGTTCCAGGGTCACGATTTCGACAGCACCATGCTCCGCCTCGGCGCGATGAACATGGCGCTGCACGGGTTCGAGGATGCCTCCATCGTCTACCGCGACAGCCTCACCCAGGAACATGGCGACGAGGCGGAGGCCTATTCCCTGATCCTGGCCAACCCGCCCTTCGCCGGCTCTCTGGACTCCGAGGCGGTGGCCAAGGACCTCACCCGCATCGTCAACACCCGCAAGACCGAACTGCTCTTCCTCGCTCTCTTCCTGCGCCTCCTCAAGCGCGGCGGCCGGGCGGCCGTGGTCGTTCCCGACGGGGTCCTCTTCGGTTCCAACAAGGCGCACAAGGAGGTGCGCCGCATGCTGGTCGAGGATCAGCAGCTCCAGGGTGTGGTCAAGCTCCCGGCTGGCGTCTTCCGGCCCTATGCCGGGGTCTCCACCGCGATCCTGCTCTTTCAGCGCACCGACTCTGGCGGCACCGACGGCGTGTGGTTCTACGACCTGCACGCCGACGGCCTCAGCCTTGACGACAAGCGCAACCTGCTGGTGGCCGAGGACAAGATCGGCCCTTGGGCGGAACTGACCGAGGACGAGGCGAAGCTCAACGATTTCCCCGACGCCCTCGCCCGCTGGAGGGAGCGCGAGGGGACGGAAAGGGACAATCCGCGCACCGCCCGCAGCTTCGTCGTTCCGAAAGGCGAGATCGCAGCCGCCGGCTACGATCTGAGCCTCAACCGCTACCGCGAGATCGAACATGACGCGGTCGAGCACGAGCCGCCCGCTGAGATCCTGTCGCGCCTGCGCGAGATGGAGCGCGATATCTTCGACGGCCTCGAGGAGCTGGAGGAGATGCTCGGCGACGGCACGGTGAAAGAGGCGGCTGAATGAGCACAGGCGAAACTTTCGGTCGCACGATCCAGCTTTTCCTAGTCGATGGTAAACCCACCGGCCTGCGCAAGGCGTCGATCCACGGCTGGACAGGCGTGCTGTTCGTCTCGGGCACTTCGGCTTTCGGTGAGCTGACCGCGCGGGAGGAGGTGGACCGCACCGGCGTCTACATCCTCTCCGGCCCCGATCCCGACAAGCCCGGCGGCA
>PUKW01000015.1 GCA_003550665.1 Paracoccaceae bacterium
CGCTCGCCGCCGAGCCGGCGCCGGGCCCAGCCGAGGCCCATCTCGTGGAGGGCGCAACGGGCCTGTATCTGAACGGGGCGCCGATCGACGAGCTGCCCGAGCATGTCCCCGCCGACCCGGCCGAAGCGCAGATCCATACCGGTGCCAACACGCTCGTCAACGCCGCCGCGATCACCGTCAACTGGATCGACGCGCCGGTCTACGCGGTGATGGGGGATACGCTGCGCCTCGACGTGATCAGCCAGGTCAACCTGCTGCACGAGAGCCTGCACGCCCCCGCGCCGGGCGCCTACACCCCGGCCGCCCTCGTCAATGCGGCCGGCTTCGTGAGCACCGACGTTGCCGGCCCGGTCATCGCCGCGGCGGCCGACGGGCCGGCGAACCTGCACATCACGCGGCTCGACGGGGATCTCGCGGTCTTCAACTGGCTCGAACAATACAATTTCGTGCGCGACCACGACATGGTCAGCCTCACCCTCGCCGCGGGCGAAAGCCATTTCCTGCTGGGCGGCAACACCGCCGTCAATCTCGCCGAGCTGTTCGAGCACGGCTTCGGCTATGACCTCATCATCATCGGCGGCGACATGGTGCAGCTGAGCATGATCACGCAGATCAACGTGCTGCTCGATGCGACGGTGATCGCGGGGGCGGAGGCGACGGTGACCTGGGGTGGCAACACGCTGTGGAACGAAGCCGTGATCGCCGCGCCCGGGCAGACGCATGGCGGCGCACTTCCCGATCCCTACGCAGAGGCGGGGGCCACGCTCGGCGCGGGCGGGCGCGACCTGCCGGCCGGGTTGCTCGAGGATCCCGCCTTCGCCGGGCTCGAGACGCTTCGCATCCTCCATGTCGAGGGCGACCTGATCGTCTTCAACCATATCCACCAGGTCAATGTGCTCGGCGATGCCGACCAGTTCGCGATCTTCGCGGGCGATGCGGCGGGCGACTGGGTGGCGCTCGCGGCGGGGGGCAACACGCTGCTCAACACCGCCGTGATCACCGAGCTCGGGGGCCCGAGCCTGATCCATGCCGGCGGCACGCACTACTCCGACGCGATGCTCCACCAGGCCGAGTTCGTCGCCTCCGATGCGCCGGACCCGTTCCAGCCCGACCCGTTCGCGCTAATCGGCGAGGCGGTCGCCTTCCTCGCCGAGGGCATGCTCGCAGCCGAGGCCGACGCGGCCCCGCAGCCCCTGCATTCGGGCGCGCCGCCCCCCGCGAGCGATCCCGACATCCTGCAAACCATGCTCGCCTGAGCCGCAAGGAGTCCGCCAGTGCCCGAGGCCGCCGCCCAGACCGCCGCCCCGCTGCCACGCCTCGTGCTGCGCCCAGAATCGCGCATCGACGGCGGCGGTGGCCAGCCCCCGGCCCCGCCGTCCGACAGCGCCGGGTTTCATCGCCGCATCGAGCCCACGGATTTCGCCCGCAGCCTGAGCACCGGCATCCGCGCGGTGCGGCGCAATCTCGGCTCGGTAATGGTCTTCACCTGCGCGACCAACATCCTGATCCTCGCGATCCCGATCTACCTGTTCCAGATCTCCGACCGGGTGCTGACCTCGCGCTCGGTAGACACGCTGATCATGCTCACCGTGGTGATCGTCGGCGCGGTGGTGCTGCAGGCGGTGTTCGACGCGGTGCGCCGCTTCATCCTGATGCGCACCGCCGTCGAGGTGGCGGTTCAGCTCGGCGCGCCGATCCTGAGTGCGGCGGCGCGCGCGTCGCTGTCGAGCAACGGGCGCGAGTACCAGACGCTGGGCGATCTGCAGCAGCTGCGGGGATTCCTGACCTCGCCGACGCTGCTGTCCTTTCTCGACGTGCCCTTCGCGCCGCTCTTCATCATCGTGATATTCCTGATCCACCCGCATCTGGGAATGATCGTGGTGTTCACGGCGCTTTTGCTCGCGGTGGTGGCGCTGTTCAACCAGCGCGTCACCTCGGCGCCCTTCGCCGAGGCCAACCAGTTCCAGAGCCGCGCCAACCTGCATCTCGACTCGATGTCGCGCAACAGCCAGATCATCAACGCGCTCGCGATGATCCCCGAGGCGGTGCGGATCTGGGGGCGCGACACCGCCGGCTCGCTCAAGGCGCAGGTCATCGCGCAGGATCGCAACATCGTCTCCTCGGCGATCTCGCGCGGCGCGCGGCTGCTCACGCAGGTGGCGATGCTGGGCTGGGGGGCGTTCCTCGCGATCGAGGGCGAGATCACCGGCGGCATGGTGATCGCCGCCTCGATCATCGCCGGGCGGGCGCTTTCGCCGATCGAGGGCTCGATCGAGGGCTGGAACCAGTTCCTGCTTTCGCAGGGGTCGTACGAACGTATCGCCACGCTGCTGCGCAACTCGCCGCTCAATGTCGAGCGGCTGCGCCTGCCGAGCCCGCGCGGGCGACTCGATGTGGAGCGGCTGCTGTTCGTGCCCGCGGGCACCAAGAACGTCGTGCTCAACGGGGTGAGCTTTCATCTCGAGCCGGGCGAGTCGCTCGCCGTGATCGGCAATTCGGGCGCCGGCAAGACGACGCTGGGCAAGATGCTGGTGGGCTCGGTTCTGCCGACCTCGGGCGCGGTGCGCATGGACCTGATGGACCTGCGCAACTGGGACCCGCGCCAGTTCGGCGAAAGCGTCGGCTACCTGCCCCAGGACGTGCAGCTCTTTCCCGGCACCATCAAGGAGAACATCGCCCGCATGCGCGCCGACGCCACCGATGCGCAGATCTTCGAGGCCGCGCGGCTGGCGGATGTGCACGATCTGATCGCCAATTTCCCACAGGGCTACGAGACGGTCGTCGCGGCCGACGGCGCGCCGCTGTCGGGCGGGCAGAAGCAGCGCATCGGGCTGGCGCGGGCGTTTTTCGGCGATCCGCGCCTCGTGGTGCTCGACGAACCCAACTCCAATCTCGACACCGCCGGCGATGCCGCCCTCGCCCGCGCCATCGCCCATGCGCGCGAGCACGGCATCACCGTGATGGTGATCACCCAGAAACCGTCGCTGTTGCAGCATGTCGACAAGATCATGCTGCTCGTGGACGGCACCGTCGCGCTGTTCGGCGCGCGCGCCGAGGTGCTCGAAGCCCTCGAGGCGCGCCGGCGCGGTGCCGGTATCCAGACCAGCACCCCGCAGAAGGCCCCGCAGCCATGAGCGCGATCACCCCCTACGAGCCGGCCCCGCTCGCCCCCTACCAGACCACAGAATGGTATCGCGACGTGCCGCGCTCGGTTCGCCGGCACAGCCTGTTCGGGATCCTGCTGCTTGTCGCCGCGCTCGGCGGCTTCGGGGCCTGGGCGTTCCAGGCGCCGCTCAAGGCCGCGGTGATCAGCCAGGGCACCTTCGTGGCCACCGGCAACAACAAGGTCATCCAGCACCTCGAGGGCGGCATCATCGCCGAAATTCTCGTCGCCGAGGGCGACAGGGTGGCGGCCGGCGACACGCTGCTGCGTCTCGACACCACCGCCTCGCAGGCCGTCGAGCAGGAACTGTTCCTGCGCCGCGCGCGCCTCGAGGGGATGAATGCGCGGCTCACGGCGCAGGCCGAGGGCCATGAGCGCATGCTCGTCCCGGCCTTCCTC
>PUKW01000186.1 GCA_003550665.1 Paracoccaceae bacterium
GTGTCGCGCACCTCCTGGACCTTGGCCATCACCTCGGTGAGCGCGGTGTCGGGATCGGCGCCGAGCTCCATGTTCACCGTCACGGTGCTCATCGACTGGCGGCTTTCCGAGGTGACGTAATCGACATCTTCGGCGGTGGCGACGGTCTCGGCGACGGGGGCGCTCACGAAGCCCTGCATCAGCTCGGCGCTCGCGCCCGGATAGGTGGTGGTGACGGTGACGACGGTTTCGTCCACCTCTGGGTATTGCCGGATCTGCAGGTTGAAGATGCCGGCGACACCCAGAAGCAGGATCAGGCAGCCCAGCACCGTGGAGAGCACCGGGCGGCGGGTGAAGAGCTCGGGGATGCTCATCATTGCGCGGCCTCCGCCTCGGCGGCCTCCTGCGCCTCCTCCGCGTCGAGCGTGACGGGCGCGCCATTGGAGAGCCGGTTCTGGCCCGCGATCACGATCCGGTCGCCGGGCGCAACCCCGTCGGTGACCTCGATGCGGGTGCCGGCGCGATCGCCCGTCTCGACGAAGACCTGCCGGACTTCGAGCGCGTCCTCGTCATCGCTGTCCTCGCGCGGGACCACCGCGAAGACATGATCGCCGAACAGGCTCGTGACGATCGCGGTCTGGGGCAGCGCGATGACGTCCTCGCGCTCCTCGAGCAGCACGCGGGTGCGCACGAACTGCCCCGGGCGCAATTCGCCGTCGAGGTTGTCGATCTTGGCGCGCAGGGAGACGAGGCGCGATTGCGGATCGATGCGCGGCTCGATGGCGCTGATGGGGCCCGAGGGGATGTCCTCGCCCTCGAAGCCGATCAGCTCGACCGTCTGGCCGATGGCGAGATCGCGCAGGCGCTGCTCGGGGACGGTGAAATCGACGCGCACCCGCTCGGTGGCCTGAAGCGTCGCCGCCGGGGTGCCGGCGGAGACATAGTCGCCCGCCTCAACGGCGGGGATGCCGATCTCGCCGTCGAAGGGCGCCTTGAGGCGCTTGTTCTCGCGCGTGGCCTGGATGCGCTCGACCTGCGCGCGCGCGGCGGCGACGGCCGCCTCGGCCTCCTCGATGCTGGTCCGCGCCGCCACCCCGCGATCACCAAGCGAGCTGGCACGGTCCAGATCGCTCTCGGCCAGGGTGACATCGGCCACCGCGCCGAGCAGCTCGGCGCGCTCGATCGCATCGTCGATCTGCACGAGGATGTCGCCCTCGGAGATCTCGTCATTCGCCTCGAAGGTGACCTCCTCGATGCGCCCGTTCGCCTCGAGGGTCAGGTCGATCCCGCGCTCGGCGCTGATGGTCCCCAGCGCGCTCACCCCGGGCGTCCAGCTGTCGGGCTCGGCGACGACGGTATCGACGGCCTCGGGCTCGGGTTCCATCTCGTCAAAGAAGGCCTCGATCGCCTGGTCGCGGAACATGTTGAAGCCCACGATGCCCCCCGCAACCACGGCGAGCAGGATGAAGGCGATCGTGAAACGGATGAACATTTCGGTCTCCGGCTGGAATGCGGGCGCGGCCGGCCTTGCGGCAATGCGCGCTCTACTGTACCGTCCGGACGGTAAAGTCAAGCACTGCGGAGGAGCAGGGTATGGGTGGGGGCGACAGCGCGGGCAGGACGCCACGGCGCAGCGCAGGCGAGTCGCGCGCGGCAATCCTTGCCGCCGCCGAGCGCATCACGGCGCGGCGCGGTTCGGGGCATCTGTCGATCGAGGCCGTCGCCGCCGAGGCCGGGCTCTCGAAGGGCGGCGTGCTCTATCACTTTCCCAGCAAGATGCGCATGCTCGAAGCGCTCGTCGAGCTGCACGTCGCCCGCACCGAGGAGGCGTTGGCGCGCCACCGCGCCGATGCAGGGGACGCGGCGCCCAACGCGCTCGCCCGCGCGCTTATCGCCGCCTTTCGCGAACGCCGCGACGCGACGCCGCAGAACGCCACCGGCCTGTTCGCCGCGCTTGCGGAGAACCCCGATTTCATCGATCCCGCGCGCAGCTTTCAGGCCGATCTCGTCGCCCGGCTGCGCGCCGACTCCGACGACCCCGACCTCGCGGTGATCGTGTTCCTGTGCATGGAGGGGCTGCAGTCCCTGCGGTTGTTCGGCTCGGAGTGTCTCGACGACGCAGACACCGAGGCCGCGCTGCGCCGGCTGAGCGCGCTTTTAGACGACGCTGGCTGACCCCGGCCCTTGCCCCGCGATCAGCCCGTGACCCGCAGCCCGTGCGCGCAAACAGCCCGGCGAACCCGAAACAGACCTGCACGTGGTCAGCGCGGCGCCCCGCTGTCAGTGGCGGCCGACAGAGGCGCGCCACCGCCGGAGCCAGCGGCGCGTGCGGATCCAGACCGACGAGACCGGCGCGCGCATGACCGCAACATCCACCGCCATAAGCATGAGGCCAAGCGGCAGCATCCACAAGCCGAGGCCCGGCAGAAAGAACAGCGTGCTGCCCGCGATCAGGAGTGCGGCAGCCGGAATGCGCCACAGCCGGGCCCGCGGCGCCGTCAACCAGGCGATATTGCTCCGAAAGCGCGGGAAGCTGCGCCCAAGTTCCTGAAACTGCCGCCGCAGGCGGCGCTCGCTCTTGTCCACTGGTGCCGGTCTCCTCGGGGGCCACAGCTTCAGGTGGCGACCGGTCGCACGATCGGCAAGGGCCTCAATGCCCGGCGGCGGCAGCTTCGGGCGGGATCGCCGCCCTTCCTTGGTCAGAGCCGCAGCGAAATCGATCAGCGATGCGGGGTATGACCGATTCGGCGATACCGGCGCCCCACCGGGCGCCGGCCATTGCTCCCCCGATGCTGGTAGCATGACGCGCGGAGCCCGGAAACTAAACTGCCCATCATCACCGATCCTTCAAGTGCCGCCGCGATCCACGAGAGCAGCACGTTTACCCGGCGCCCACGGGCCTCGTCCGCGTCGCCATTGCAGGGCGCTCGGGCGCGGGGTTGCTGCATGTCGACAAGCCATCTTTCAAGCCGCGGCAATTGGCTTGGCGTGCGAAGATGTCGTGCCGGCATTCGCATCGCCGGGGTGCTGCGATTGCGCGCGGTGCCTGAGCCCTTCATTCGCCGCCTCGAAGCCCGGCCGGAACTGCTGGACATCGATGAACCACACAAGCAGGCCGCGGAAGCGCTCGCCGTGAACCAGCCGCGTGCCGCCGTGTTCGGCGATCAGGTGGAAATAGTGCTCGCCGTCGAACAGCCTGGGCAGGCCCAGCCGGCCGCGCCAGCGCAACCGGCGGCCCGGATCGGCCACCAGCACCAGCGGGCGGAAGGCCATCTCGCGCCCCGACGGCGTGACCATCCGCAGGCACACGCGCTGACCCGGCCGGAACTGCCCCTCGACGCTGCGCATCATCGGGTTCCAGCCCGCGTGCTCGGCCGGATCGGTCAGCAGCGACCAGACCGTTTCCGGCGGCGCGGCGATGAAGATTTCGGTCTCGAAGCGGTCGCGCGGGGCGGTCGCGAAAGCCGCGCCAAGGGCGATCGCGGCGGCGCTTGTGAGCAGGGTGAACATGGCAGCATCTCCTGGCTGGATGACAGGTGACGGATAGCGCCGGGCGCGATATAGATGAATTGCGCAAATACGGATGCCTGCTATAGAAAAAACCATGATCTCCCCGACAATCCAGTGGGAGCACTGGCGCAGCTTCATCGCCGTCGCCGAGTTGGGCAGCCTTTCGGCCGCAGCGCGCGGTCTCGGGCTCACGCAACCCACGGTGAGCCGTCATATCGACCTTCTGGAGCAGGCCCTTGGTGCCACGCTCTTCCTGCGCTCGCCGCAGGGGCTGGCGATGAGCGACCTCGGGCAGCAGCTTCTGCCCGAGGCGCGCGCCATGGCCGCCTCCGCCGCCGCGCTCGAACGCACCGCCTCGGCCCCGCACGACGCGGATCGGGGGGTCGTGCGCCTGACGGCCAGCGAGGTCGTGGGTGCCGAGATCCTGCCGCGCGTGCTGGGCCCGCTCCTTGCCAAGCATCCCGGGCTTGAAGTGGAGCTCGTGCTGTCGAACCGCAACGAGGACCTGCTACACCGCGAGGCAGACCTCGCCGTGCGGATGGTGCGCCCGACGCAGGCCGGGCTGATCGCGCGCAAGGTCGCGGATGTGCGTATCGGGCTGTTCGCGCACGCGAGCTATCTCGCGGCGCGCGGGACCCCGCGGAGCTTGCCGGAGCTTGCCGGCCACGTCCTCATCGGCCCCGACCGCGACAGCGCGGCGCTCGCGGCGCTCACCGGCACCGGGATCACCCGCCGGATGATCCGCTTTCGCTGCGACCGGGAAAGCGCCCAGCTCAACGCCATCCGGGCAGGCATGGGGATCGGCGCGATGCAGGGCGGGATCGCGCAGATCGCGCCCGGGCTGCGCCCGGTGCTGCCCGACAGCATCGCGTTCGAGCTCGAATGCTGGCTCGCCATGCACGCGGATCTGCGCAGCACCGCGCGCGTGCGGATGGTCATGGACCATCTCGCCGCGCATCTGCCAAAATGATGCGATGAGCATTCTGCACGTATCACTCAGCGCGGATGACCCGGAGCGGATCGCGCGATTTCTGGCAGGGATCATGGGCGGGTATGCGCTTGAATTTCCGCCGTTCCCCGGCGCCTGGATCGCGTTCGCGCGCGCGGATGACGGCACCGCGATCGAGGTCTACCCGACCACGCATGTCCTGACCATCGGCCATGAGAGCGTCGCCTGTGAGGTTGTCGAGCCCCACAGAAGGCCGACATTCGCCCATGCGGCGATCAGCTCCACGCTGGAACGGGAGGAGATCTTCAGCCTTGGCGCGCAGGAAGGCTGGGTAACGCGGGTCTGCAACCGGGGGCCTTTCGCGTGCATCGAGATCTGGCTCGAAGATCGCCTCCTCGTCGAAGTGCTCGACCCCGACATGCAGGCCGATTACGCGAGCGGGATGACGGTGCGGAACTGGCGGGCCATGTTCGGCATGGACTGACCGCATGGCGGGTGCTCCGGCATGCTTCGGCGCGCGCTTCTGATTTACGCCGCCACCCGCCGGAGCGGCCCGTGGAGCAACATCCAAAGCATCGCGCCAGGCCATTGGCCTTGCTCAGGAATGCCATGGGGTCGCGCTCCTGTTGCTCGCGGAGGTTCTGCCATGTGGCAACATCCCGTCGCGACGCGTTTCCTGCGCAATCCGGTGATCCGGCGCTCAGCGGATCGGCCCCTCGCCGCGGTCCAGATAGGCGCGCAGCAGCGCGGCGCGGCGGGGGCGGAAGCTCTCGGCGGTCTCGGCCAGGGTCGCGATGCGGTCGAGGCGGAAGGCGCGGAAATCCTCGCGCAGCCGGCAGAAGGCGAGCACGATCAGCGCGCGCTCGAAGAAGACGACCGAGAGCGGCCAGATGCGCCGGTCGGTGCGCACGCCCGCAGCGTCGGTATAGGCGATGTCGAGGGCGCGCTCGTGCCACATCGCGCGTCGCACCACCCCCGGATCGGTGAAGAGTGCCGGCTTGGGGTCCACGCGCGCGGCGCGCAGGGCGGCGTGGCGGGCGTGATGGCGCGCGCGCTCGGGCAGCGCGGCGGTGATCTTGGCGAGCGCCTCGCGCGCCGCCGCCGCGAGTTCGGCATCCCCCTCCGCCTGCACCGAGGAGAGCCCCAGGATCACCGCCTCCATCTCCAGCCGGGTCAGAGTCTGAGGCGGCAGAATCGGGTCCTCGCTCAGCGTGTAGCCATACCCCGCCTGCCCGTCGATCAGCGCCCCGGCCGCGCGCAGCGCGGCGATGTCGCGGTAGATCGCGCGCTGCGACACGCCGGTGCATTCCGCGAGCCGCGCGGCGGTGACCGGGGGCCGCAGGCTGCGCAGATGCTGGAGCAGGCGAAGCAGCCGGTCGCTGCGGGACATGGCGCCCTCCTGACGGGTTCTGTCAGGATGATCCGCGTAAGCCGTCATGGCAATCTCGGGAGATGACCATGCTGAAATTCCACCACGCGCACCAGTCGCGCTCGGGCCGCGTTCACTGGCTGCTGCACGAGCTCGACGTGCCGTTCGAGCTGATCCGCACCGATATACCGCGCCGCGACGGCACCGGCGGGCGCGATCCGCAGAACCCGCACCCCAACGGCAAGGTGCCCGCGCTCGAACATGACGGCGAGCTCGTCACCGAGACCGGCGCGATCCTGCTCTACCTGACCGACCGCTTCGCAGAGCGCGGGCTCGGTGTCGCGCCGGGCGCGCCGGGGCGCGGGGCGTATCTGACCTGGCTGTTCTGGTATGGCGGCGTGGTGGAGCCCGTCTATCTCCTGGAGGTGATGGGTGTGGCCGAGCATCCGGCGGCGCAGGCCACGTTCCGCGACCGCGACGCCGTCGCCGCCCGGCTGATCGCGGCGCTCGAGGCCGGCCCGTGGCTCATGGGCGCCCGCTTCACCGCCGCCGATATTCTCCTGTGCTCGCCATATCTGTATTTTCCCGACGCGACGCCCGACCACCCGGCCGTGCGCGACTGGATCGCGCGCTGCACCGCCCGGCCGGCTTATCGGCGCGCGCAGGAGGATGACTGACCGCCCGGCAGGGGGCGCGAACACGGCACCGAACGCAGGGAGACGCCATGAGACGAGACGCCTATCGCCGAGCGCCCGAAGAGGTGGACATGCAGGCCGAGGAACGCGCCATCCGCCGCGATTCCACCATCGCCACCGTGGTGACGATCGCCGGTTTCGCCGGCGCCTACTGGCTTCTCCCGGCCGTGACCGAATTGCCCACGGAGCGCGCCGACCGGCTGGCCTTCGCCGCGCTGTGCTGGGCGGTGACCGGCGCCGTCCTGCTGGTCGCGATCCTGATGGTGTCGACCACGCGCCGCTTCTCGCCCGCCGATATCGGCGGCCAGGCCGCGGGACCGCCCAGCGACCGTCTCGCCATCAAGGCGGCGTTCCTGCAGAACACGCTGGAGCAGACGGTGCTGGCGGGCGGTTTCTACCTCGCGCTGGCCGCCGTGGCGGGCGGGCCCTGGCTGGCGCTGCTTCCGGTCGCGGCAGGGCTCTTCGTCGTCGGGCGGGTCCTGTTCTATCTGGGCTACCCGGGCGGGGCGCAGGGGCGCGCGCTCGGCATGGCGCTGACCATGATGCCAAGCGCGCTGGGCTATCCGCTCGTCGCCGCACTCGCGATCTTCGCGGGGTGAGATCGGTGGGGCGACAAGGCGGCTGGCCGCTCCGACGGTCAGGGGCGCCGGCGCAGCGCGACCACCAGCCGCCACACGGCGCGCCCGCTGGTGAGCGCCCGGAGCAGGGTGCGCGGTGCCCGCTTTGCCCTGTTCATCGCGGCGCTGACGGACACCCGCACGACGGCCGGGACTTGCCAAATCGCCCCCGCCGCCTCGGCGCGGCTACTTGCGCCGGTAGAGGATCAGCGTGAGCGGCGCCAGCAGGACGGTCAGGGCCACGGGCGCGATCAGGGCGCGGCCGATCTCCGCTGCGGTGACCGTCCCCGCCATCAGCCCGCGCATCGCGGTGGTCATGAGCGAGACCGGATTGACCTCAACGAAGGCGCGCAGCCAGTCGGGCATCGTCGCCGGGTCCACCATGATGTTGGAGGCGAAGATCACCGGAAACAGGAAGGTAAAGCCCAGCGTCATGACCGTCGTCGGCGTGCGCACCAGAAGCCCGAGGACGAGAAAGATCCAGCCCACGCCGAAGCCGATGCCCAAGAGCAGCACGAATGCGCCCGCCACCCCGAGTATACCCGCCTCGGGCCGGTAGCCGAGCATCAGCCCGATCGCCAGGATGATCATGCCCGCGATCAGGTGGCGCAGGATGTCGCCCACCATCAGCCCGGCAAACGGCGCCAGCGACCAGACCGGCAGGGTGCGGAAGCGGTCGAACAGCCCCTTCTGGAAATCCGTCGACAGGCCCATGCCGGAATAGACCGCGTTGAACACGACGGTCTGCACGAGAATCCCGGGCAGGAAGAACTGCAGATAGTCGTCCGGTGAGCCGGCCAGCGCGCCGCCGAAGACGAAGGTGAACAGCAGCGTGAACATGATCGGCGTCATCACCAGATCGAACATCTGCTCGGGCACGTGGCGAAACTTCAACACCGCGCGCCAGCCAAAGACCAGCGCGTTGGACATACCCGAGGGGGGCGCGGGCCGCTCCATCCGCTTGAGCGATGCGATATCCGTCATTGTGCGGCCTCCTCTGCGGGCGCGTCCGAGCCCCCGGTCAGCGCGAAGAACACCTCGTCGAGGGTCGGCGTGCCCATCGAGAAATCGGCAAGCCCGATACCGGCGCCGATCAGATCGCTCAGCGCCGCGCTCGCCGCCTCGGGCGATCCGGCCATCACCGAGAGCACCGCGCCCTGCGCCCCGTGCTGCACGCTCGCCCCGAGCCGCGCGGCCAGCATCCCCGCCGCCTGCTCGAGCTCGGCGGCATCCGCGAGTGTGACATGCAGGAAGCCCGAGCCCGTGGCGGCCTTGAGCTCGCGGCTGGTGCCCTCGGCGATCTTGCGGCCGTGATCGATCACCGCGATGCGCGCGGCAAGCTGATCGGCCTCCTCGAGATACTGCGTCGTCAGCAGGATCGTCACGCCCGAGGCGGCAAGCCGGCGGATCAGCCGCCACACCTTCTGGCGCGCGGACGGGTCGAGACCGGTGGTGGGCTCGTCGAGAAACAGCACCCCCGGTGTCACGATCAGCGAGGCCGCGATGTCGAGCCTGCGGCGCATGCCGCCCGAGTAGTCCTGCACCTGCCGGTTCGCCGCATCGGCCAGATCGAACGCGGCGAGCAGGTCGGCCGCGCGCTCGCGCGCCGCGCGCCGGCCGAAGCCCCAGAGCCGCGACAGCATGATCAGGTTCTCGCGCCCGGTCAGATCCTCGTCGAGCGAGGCGAACTGCCCCGTCATCGCGATGGCCCCGCGCACCGCATGCGGCGCGCGGCGCAGATCGTGGCCCATCACGGTCGCCTCGCCCCCATCGGGCTCGAGCAGTGTCGCGAGCATGCGCAGCAGCGTCGTCTTGCCCGCGCCGTTCGGGCCCAGGATCGCGAAGATCATGCCGCGCGGCACATCGAGGTCGATCCCCGCCACCGCCTGCGTGGCGCCGAAGCTGCGCGCAAGCCCGCGCACCCGGATCGCCGGGTCATCGGGTGCAAGTATCGAGGGGCCGTCCGTCATTTGCGCGCTTCCGGGTTGCAACGCGGTGCCGATCAGTTGTGGTCATGCCCGGGCCCCGGGCAGCTCGGGATCGCCGACGCCGCGCGCCGCCACCCGGGTCCCCCGGCACGCTCGCCGCGCAATGCGTCGGACGACTCGCCGGCGGACATTACAATCGCAATTTCACCTGTCCAGCAGATCCTGCACCCTCGCGCGGACCCGTTGCCACAGCACACCCGGCGGCAGCGGATTGCCGCCGGTCGAGCCGCGCGCTGCTGCGCGGCGCCGGAAGCGTCAGGGCCTTCGCGCCTTCTACAGCGCGGTTCTCAAGCGCGATCTCGAGCAAAACGATGACGGGCCGAACCCGATCGTCGCGCTCACCGGCATGTCCGACCC
Source organism: Paracoccaceae bacterium (assembly GCA_003550665.1). GTDB lineage: Bacteria > Pseudomonadota > Alphaproteobacteria > Rhodobacterales > Rhodobacteraceae > Alkalilacustris. The sequence continues at coordinate 9,465 of PUKW01000186.1, forward strand.
CGGCGTCAGCGGCTATCTCTACCCCGGCAAGCCCGCAGCGGCGGGTGCGGGGCCGACCATCCATCTTGCCGCGCCCGACGGGCTCGACGCCACCGCCGAGCGGGTGCGCAAGGCGGGCGGCGCGCTGGTCTCGGAGCCGATCAGGATCCCGGCCGGGTCGTTCTTCTACGCGACCGCCCCGGGCGGAAACTCGATCGGCTTTTTCGAAGCCTGACACGATGCGCCGCGCCGATCGTCGCTACCGGCTGACCGAGCTCCTGCGCGGCGGACGGGTGACGACGGCGCGGCGCCTCGCGGACCGCCTCGAGGTCTCCGAACGCACGATCTGCCGCGATATCGCCGCCCTCGTCACCGGGGCGCGGCTCGTCGAAGCCTGGGGCGGGGCCGCGATGGCGCGCGCGGCGTCGGACGCACCCCATCTTCTGTGCGGCGGCCCCAAGATGGCCCAAGCGAAGCGCGAGGCGAAGTCTCTTGTGCTCTCGTCCGTGCTCTCGAGGCTGAGACGCCGACTGCGATTGCCTTGTCCGCGACAACTTTCTTGCCCTCTGCCGCCCGCGCATTCAAGTTGGGACGTTGAGCCGAAAAGGCCCTCATCCGGATTGTCGTGCCAAGTCATCCGGGCCGCTGCGCCATACTCGATTCCTGCTGCCGGAGACCGCCATGCCCCCTGCCCTCCTCGCCGCCAGCCCCGACACCTGCCACTGGGGCTTTCTTGACGCGGCGCTGCAGCCATGCCTGACCGTGGAAAGCGGCGCGACCGTCACGATCGAAACCCTCAGCGGCGGGCCCGAGGTTCTGCCCCCTGCCGGCTTTCAGGTCGCCCCTGCCCTGCACGAGATCCATGCCCGTAACGAACGCATGCTGCCGGGCCACATCCTCACCGGGCCCGTCGCCGTCGAGGGCGCCGAACCCGGCGATGTGCTCGAAGTCCGGATCGAGGAGGTGGAGTTGGGCGCCGATTGGGGCTTCAACATGATCCGCCCTCTTGCCGGCACGCTGATCGACGACTTTCACGAAACCCGGCTGCTCAACATCCCCCTCGACCGCGACGCGATGACCGGACGGCTGCCCTGGGGGCTGGAGCTGCCGCTGCGCCCGTTCTTCGGGGTGATGGGCGTGGCGCCGCCGCCGAAATGGGGCCGGGTCAGCTCGATCCAGCCGCGCGCCTTCGGAGGCAATCTGGACAACAAGGAGCTGGTTGCCGGCACCACCCTGTTCCTGCCGGTCTTCGCTCCCGGCGCGCTGTTCTCCTGCGGCGACGGCCACGCCGCCCAGGGCGACGGCGAGGTCTGCGTGACCGCCATCGAAACCGCGCTGACCGGAACCTTCACCCTTGTCCTGCGCAAGGACCTTGGCTTCGGATATCCGCGCGCCGAGACCCCGGACCACTACATCACCATGGGCATGGACCCGGACCTCGACCAATGCGTGGTGCGCGCGCTGCGCGACATGATCGTGCTGCTGGGGGAGGTCGCGGGCCTCGGCCCGCAGGACGCCTACACGCTGTGCTCGCTTGCCGCCGATCTGCGCATCACCCAGACGGTGAACGGCTGCAAGGGCGTGCACTGCGTGATCGCCAAGGCCACGGCGCATGGCGGCGCAGGGCCATGAGCGCTCTACCATCCTCGGAGCCGTGGTGACCAGCCGGCCACTGCGGAATGCCAGCGGCGCCCCGAACCGACGGACGGTCGGACCTGAGCATTTGCCACCGGATCCGGACCCGCAAAGGGATCCGGTCTGCGTGCTGCATCGCGACGTCCCTCGTGTCCCTGAGCGTGGGAGACCGGATGACCGAGGCTGTGGCGCCTCGGTGAGCCAAGGTTGCAGAGCCGGATGTCGCAGGGTGGCCCCGGGACATCAAGGCGTCGATATCCTGTTTCGTATCAAGCACATCCGTCCAGCCACTCCGGGTTTCCGATCATCGCGATTGCGCGGCTGTCGTAGGCGCGCGCGGCCATGGAAGATGGAGCGGCGGCGCCGATTTCTGGCCGCAACGCGGCGCGGTTGGTGCGTCACATCTGCAAAATCGCAACAAGCACGAAAAATTCCCGTGATACCGGGGCATTAACAAGCTGATCGTGCTACGTTTAGTTGTTAACGCGGGTCATCTTGCATGTTGCGAGACCGGGCCGCGGGTGCCAAAGAGCGAGTATCATGAGCTATCACAGCACGGATGGGCGCCACTTCCTTGGCTGGCGCCTCAATCCCCGGGGCCGGATCGAGGTAATCTATGACTGCGCCGATGGCGAGCGGCAGGTGTTCGAGGTCACCCTGCCGCGTCAGGGCGACGAGGCGGATGTCACCGTCGCGCTGAAAACCGCCGTCGCGGGCCGCAACGTCCTTGCGAGCCTTTACACGGAGCTGACGGCGCGCGACATTGGTATCGAGCGGAAGCAGGCTTGCGCCTGAGCGCGATAAACCGCCCTGCGCAAATGTGGATGCGGGTCCCGACAAACAGGGGAAACGATGCATCTGATCCTCGACCAGGTTGCTGTGCTCCTGTCCGGCAATGTGCGCGCGGGTCAGATCACACCCGGCACCGAAGCTCGGCTCGCGGCGTCCGCGGCGGGCATGATGGTGATGGTGTTCGTGGTCCAGCGGGCATTCCTGATCTGGCCGCGGGCGGTCTGGCGGCCACTGGGGATGTTGCCCGATCACGCGACCTCGGCGCTCGAGCCGGCGATCGCGAGCGGCTATGATCTGCGCCTGCGGGTCGTCAACGTCACGCCGCCCTATCTGTCACAGGACGGGGTGCTGCGGGTGCATGTCTCCGTGTGGGGCCGCCCGCCCGATCCGAGCCGGCGTCCCTCCGCCGGGCGCGCGGGCGTTCTTCACCAAGGCATTCCCCACCGCAAGACCGCGTGACCATGCCGCCCGACGACGCGCACGGCCGGATCGGGCGCGCGCTGACCCGCAGCGATCCGGTCGATGCGCTGCACCGTGACGACTGCGCGGCGCTGCCCATCGCCTTCGAGAGCCCAAATCGAACTGGGTCGAGCGGTTTCAGAGGCTTGTGATTCCCTGCGGTTGTCAGACTGGATGGAGCCGACAATACCATGGACTGAGACCGCTCGCCGCGAGGATCGGCGCAAGCGACATGAAGGACCGCGACTGGGCGCTGATCGCCCCCTTCATGTCGCTGCCGAAACCCCTGGGCCGGCCGCGGACGGCGAAGCTGCGCGAGGTCGTGAATGCGATCCTCTGCATCGCGACCACCGGCTGCCAATGGGCGATGCCGCCGAGGGACCTGCCGCCGTATTCGACCGCTCAGCCCTATTTCTTTGAGTGGCGCGACAGCGGGCGTCATCGACAGGTGAGCCCGTGAGCGCCACCGGTTCGAGCTCACTGGCGAATGGGTGAAAATCACCGAAGGCGGGGGACTTCGCGGCTGGAGCGCGTCGCATTCGTGCGCATTCCCGCGCCGCCCCCTAACCTCTTGCAATCGCATTCTAAAAGAGCGCGAAACCGGGCCTCGTTCTTGCGCAACATGCCCTGGCAACGAACCTACGCCGAAGGCTCTCACAACCGGGCACCCGACAAGACGTTAATGCTTCAGTCGGCTGCGGCATGACGGACTTGCCAGGCCGGATCGCAGGCGGCGCCGCGTTATCATGTCGGCGATCGCGTCGGCGTGTTCCCACGCGATGGTCATCGCCTCGGCGGAAATCGGGGATGCGGCGGAGCCGACCGGGCCACCGGTGCTGCGGTCCCGCGGCGGGGTCCGTGCCGTCGGTGGTGTCCCGCCCGCCATCAGCCGCATCGCGCGAGTTCATGTTGCACCCTCTCGAGAGGATCCCGCTCCTCGTCGGTGTCAGTGCGCGTCGCTCGCGCCGGGCTGACACCAAACCTTCATCCAGACGTCAACGCGGCGTCACGCAGCGCTGCTATCGAATTGCCCAGTGGCGCGTCGTGCGTGCCTCGGATGAAATGCTGGAGACTGTAACACCACGCCCGCGATTGCCACCATCTCGACGGCGCTGTCGGCGCTGCCTGCCGCCGCCGACTGGCGCGACGAGATGCCCGAATTCCGCATTGGACTGCTTGGCGGCGAGAACGACGCCGATCGGCTGCGCAACAATGCCTGCCTCGAGGACGCACTCGAGGAGCGTCTCGGCGTGCCAGTGGAGCTGTTCCCGGCGCCCGACTACGCCGGGGTGATCCAGGGGCTGCTGGCCGGTCAGCTTGAATAGGCCGGGCTCGGCGCCTCGGCCTATGCGGCGATCCACCTGCAGGACCCCGATGCCGTCGAGCCGATATTCGTGAGCGCCGAGGCCGACGGCTCCACCGGCTACATTGCGCCGATGTATGTGCGCGCCGACAGCGACACTCACAGCCTTGAGGACATGGAGGGTACTGTAACCTGAAGTCTGGAAATTCGCTCGAGGTTGGGGGCGATGAGCCCCTGCCGGGGAATGCCCCTGCAGGGGCTTCCCATTCTGGTATTCCATGGAGTTGCAAACCAACCAAGGAACAGAGCGAATGGACCGGCGGAAGGATACGGCGGTTGAGGCGGTCTTGGAACAGCTGATCGAGCACGGGCCTGGCGACATCGCCGGGGTGTTCGCGCGCGCGTTCGAGCTGGCGATGCAGATCGAGCGCGAGCGCTTTCTCGGGGCGGGGCATTACGAGCGCACGCCCGAGCGCCGGGGCTATGCCAACGGTACCAAGCCCAAGCGGATCGACACGCCTGCGGGCACGGTGAACGTGCAGGTGCCCGAGACGGCCGGGCACGACGGTGAGCCGTTTCATCCGCGATCGCTGGAGCGCGGACGGCGTTCGGTGCGCGCCGTCGTGCTGGCGGTCGCCGAGATGTATATCAAGTGCGTGTCGACCCGTGAGGATGAGCCATTGTGCGCCATTGGTTCAAGCACAATGGCGAATGCCGTGATGCGCGGGTTCGGCATCGAGACCCTGTCATCCTCGCAGGTCAGCCGCGCCGCCAAGCTGCTGGACGAGGAACTGGCGGCGTGGCGCGACCGCCCGCTCGGCGAGATCAAGTATCTCATCCTCGACGCCCGGTATGAGAAGATGCGCCATGGCGGGATTGTGCGCGACGTCGCCGTGCTCTCGGCCATCGGCATCGGCCCGGATGAGCGCCGCCGTGTAATGGGCGTGTCGGTGGCCCTGTCGGAAGCCGAGCTCCACTGGCGCGCCTTTCTCGAAAGTCTCGTCTCACGCGGCATGCGCGGGGTCGCGTTCATCGTCTCCGACGACCACAGCGGCCTGCGCGCCGCCCGGCGCGCCGTTCTGGGCGGTGCCACATGGCAGCGCTGCCAATTCCATCTGGCCCGTAACACCATCCATCACGCCCCCAACGCCGAAATCCGCAAGCACATCGGCAGACAGCTGAAATCGATCTGGACAGCGGACGATCTCGACAAGGCCGAAACCGCCCTGACCGAGCTGGTCGCCAGCTATCGCGACACTGCCTCCAGGCTGGCCGCGTGGCTCGAGGAGAACGTTCCCGAAGGCCTCGCCGTCTTCACCCTGCCGGAGCACCACCGCAAACGGCTGCGCACGTCAAACCCGATCGAGCGCTCCGTCCAGCAGGAACTCAAACGGCGCACCGTCAAGGTCAGGGTCTTACCCGGCGAAGACGCGCTCTTGCGCCTCGTCAGCGCCGTCCGCGTCGAGATCGACGAAAAATGGGCCTCGGATACGAAGGCCTACATCAAGTGGGAATGCCAGGATGCCTGACCCCCTCTCAGCAGAATTTCCAGACCTCAGGTTGCTCAATCCCGGCAAAACGCACATCTCCATCGCCTTGGGGACCAACCTGGTCAATCGGGGCAAGCGGGTTCGTGTGTGGATGCCCCCTGTTTGGCAAGCATAATCGTCGGTGTTTCGGCGGGGTCTTCGATCGGACGTGTGTCAGGCCTCTGAGCGTGGCCTTCCATGACGCCACGGGCCGGTATGCTGTTCGGAAGGCTGGGTTCACATCGGTTCAGAGAGCTGCA
>PUKW01000257.1 GCA_003550665.1 Paracoccaceae bacterium
CGGTGCGCGAGCGGCTCGTGCCGAGCGCGCCTTGGCAAGCCTGCGCGGTGCGGGCCGACAGCCCGCAGCTCGCGGCGATGCGCGATTGGGTTGCCGTGCAGCATCCGCGCATCCTGCGCGAGCTCGAAGGCCTCGCCGACGGGCTCGATCTGCCCTTCGCGCAGGTTTTCGCGTGGAACTGTCGTGGCGAGATCGCGGCGGCGCCCGATGGCTGCACGACGGTGATGCTGCCGGGCCCGCGCCCGCGCATCGCGCATAACGAGGACGGGCTGCCGCAGCTCGATGGCCATTGCTTTCTTGCCGAGATCGCACCCGATGACGAGCCGGGGTTCACCGCGTTCTGCTACCCGGGCTCGCTGCCCGGTCACACCTTCGCGGTGACCGGGGCGGGGATGGTGCAGACGGTCAACAACCTTCGCCTGCGGGTGCGCGATGCGCGCGCGCCGCGCATGGTGCTGGGGCGCGCCGTTCTGGCGGCGTCGGACCCGAAGGCTGCGCTCGGGGTGCTGCGCACCGCGCCGGCGGGAGCGGGATTTCACTTCGCGCTCGCGCAGGCGGGCCGAGCGGAAATCCTCAGCGTCGAGTTCGGAGCCGGGCGCGTCTCGCAGCGCGTCGTCACGGGCCCCGAACTGCACGCCAATCACGCCCTTCATCACCCCGGGGGCTGTGCCGATCAGGTCGTGACGGACTCGTCGCGCGACCGTCAGGCGCATGGCACCGCGTTGCTGGAGAGCGGTGTGCGCGATCCGCTGACTGTCCTGCACGATGAGGGCGGGCCGGGATTGCCCATCCTGCGCGCCGACCCCGACGATCCCGATGACGAGAACACGCTGGCCACGGCGGTGTTCGACATCGGCGCGGATGATGTTAACTGGCGGGTGCATGAGCGACGCGAAGCGAAGGCCTGCCATGTCCACCGACTCGCGCGGTCCTGAGCCACCCGCGCCGCCCGCCACGGTGGGCGAGTTGCGCGCGCTGATGCTGGCCATCGCGCGCGGCGAATCCGACATCGTCCTCGGCCCGAAGGCGCGCGAGGCCCTCGGCCGCGTTCTCGAGTTACAGGGCAGCCCCAAGCTCCTGTCGATCACCGCGCTCGCGGGCGAACTCGAGGTCAATCCATCGACGCTGACGCGGCTTGCGCGCAGCCTCGGCTATCCGGGTTTCGGCGCGTTCCAGGACGTCCTGCTCAATGCGAGCCTCACGCGCCCCGGCGCCTTCTACAGCCGCCAGGCGCAGGCCGCGCTGGCTGGAGGGGAGCACGGCGTGGCGGCGGGGGTGGAGCGCCTGTGCCGCGAAACCCAGGCCAATATCGACCGCTTCCTCGACGGCTTCGACCCTGCGAGCTTCGACGATGCCGTGACCCGGATCGCCGATGCGCGACGCGTCGCGGTCTTCGGGGTGCGCCAGTTCCATGCCCTCGCGGCCTTTCTCGGCTACGGGCTGCGCATGATCCGCTCGGATGTCGCACTGCTGGAGGCGCCGGGCAAGGGCGTTGCCGAGGCGCTCGCGACGATGGGGCCGGGGGATGTGCTGATCGCGGCGAGCTGTTCGCCCTACACCGCGCATGTCGTCGAGGTCACCCGCGCGGCGCATGAGCGCGGCATCGCGGTGGTTGCCATCACCGATCGAACCTCCTCGCCGTTGGTGGACGTCTCCGATGCAGCGCTGTTCGTGCCGCATGACACGAGCTTTCTGTCCAACAGCATGACGGTCTTCATCGCGTGTGCGGAATGCCTGATCAATGCCTGCGCGGCGCGGCTGGGCGACGATGCCGCCGCGGCGCTGGCCGAGCGCGACCGCATGATCGCCCGCCTTGGTATCGAGATCTGACGGACCGCGCGCGCCAGAGCTTACCGGCTGACATGCTCGAGCCTGCGTTAGCAGGGCGGCAGGGCAGGGCAGTCCGCTATCCCGGGCCGCGGCGGTCGCACCGGTTTGGAGGGGCCCTGCGGTCGCTCGGGGCGAGCCAATCCCGCTTCGGATCGCGACCGAGGTAATCGGTCCAGAGTGCCTTTGTGGCCGAGGTGGCGACGCTTACGCTTCGCTCGCGGCTTCGCGTATCGAATCGGCCTTCGTTTGGGCGCCGTTTGCGTCGCGCGGGCGGATCTTGCGACGCCCTCGCGATGCAAACGGCTCCTTCCAGGAGCACTTCTGATTTCAGAGAGCGGAGCGCAGGCGGCGTCTTAGCAAGGCTGCAAATCCGAGATTCGCAGTCCGAGAGCGTGGGCCGCGCCTGCGCCTCGTAGCCCGACTTGGCTACAACCCAGCCGCCGGCGGCGACCGGAGCTTGGGTGTTGATCGGCGGCAATGGAGCTGCCGTGAAAGCGAGGAGAGTGGAATGCGACTTTCGCAAAACTCCGACGACGAAATCGCTGTTGAAGCGATCCGCCGTGGCCGTGCGTTCGCCGACGCCTTCCGCGGCACATCACTGCCGTGCAACGGGTGCAACGCGCGCTGCATCGAAGCGTTCATTGAGCGTCTCGAAGCGCGCAATGCGATCGATCCCGATGACGAAAGCGTCATTGAGATGCTCACGACCGAACTGCGCTGCGCGCTCGACCGTCTGGCTGACGGCTACGCAGATCTCGTGTTTTCCGGTCCGTCCGGGGAATACCACCTCGACTGCCCGGTAGGTGAGCATTTGCGCGTCACGACAGAGCTGTTCAAACAGTATGTCGATGCGCGGAACGCCATGCTCGACTGCATCGCGGCCGCGGCGCTGCTGCGTCGCAATTGCCTGGTCACATCAGCTACAACGTCGTGACCACCGACCCCGGCGCGCTCTGCGCGCCGGGGCTTTTTGCTCGCCCGCCCTTGCCGCTACCCGTCGCAGGAGCGGCGCATCGCGCAGACCGAACGCCACGCGTCACTCGCGATCCGCCGCTGCTTCGAGCAGCCGCCAACCATTACCGGCCTTCTCGACAAGAGGTTCTTCGCACCGCGCGAGGTTGTCCAGGCAGCGATTGATCGCTTTGCGTTGCGAGTCCCGCGATGCCGTCGTTTTCATGACATGCGCGGGCATGCGTGCGATCAACGCATCGGTTTGAACGATCGCTCCGACCCCTTCCGGATCGCGCGCCAGACCGGCCAGGACCGTTCGCAATGCAATCTCGCGCTCCGAAGACCGCGAACGCTGAGAGCTCCGTCCCGCCGCACCTGACGGCGCAGACGCAGATACGTCATATGAGCTCCCGTCGACGATATGCGCGCGGACAGTCGTGCGTGGATCACCCTCATCGTCCACGCCGAGGTCGACTGGCTTCAATTGAAAACAGATGCTTGCGCCGCGCGTCATCTGCCGTTGCTGCAATTGCGTCACCGTCACGATGTCGCTTTCCTGAGCGCGGCTGATCGGCAGGTCTGTGTCAACATTGCAATTGAGCGTCGAGCTTCCGCGCGATCCGCGCTCGCCGTCCTTGCCGCTATGATGCACAAGCATGACATGCGCATCGAGCTGTTTCGCGATACGCTTCGCATTCTCGACGACTCGTTTCATGTCACCGCTGTCGTTCTCTTCAAGATCGCCGATACTGAGCACAAGCGTGTCGAAGA
>PUKW01000141.1 GCA_003550665.1 Paracoccaceae bacterium
CAGCCCGACGCGGCCGCCGCGGATATCCAGCGCGCCCTGCGTGCCGACGGGGTCGCCGCCGAGGCCTCGGACCTGCTGTCGCATCTGACGGTCGAGGTCCCCACCGCGCAGCTTGCCGCCGCCAGCGCCGTGCTGGCCAGGATGGATCTGATCTGCGCGGTCAAGCGATGAACATTCATGCGCAGCGACGACCACCACTCCTCCCGTCTCCGAAAGGACCCGCCCCATGACCGCCATGAGCTTCAACGGCCTCCCCGAGGGCGCGAGCCTCGATGATCTCATCCGCCGCGAAGATGTCGCGGGGATTGACCTGCGGTTCTGCCGTGACGACCCCTCCACGGGCGAGACGCGCGACATTGTCACCTGCGCACCGCCCGAGGCCGCGTTCGCCACGCTCTATGCCATCACCGATCTCGGCACCGCGATCGCGATCCATGATGTGGACCTCACCAGCGGCGGAGCGGACGTGGTGGCCGCCGTCGCCCGCGCGCTCTTCGTGGCCATCGTGAATGCGCGGGGCGACGAGCCCGACGCCGCCCGGACCCGTATGGCCGATCCCGCAGCGGCGGATCGTGATGATCGCATCGAGTGAGCGACGGTGCGCGTTGCTGCGCGGGCGATCATAAAGCCACGACATTGCTCCGAATTGCCTACGACAATCGGCGCGGGCGAGCGATGGTGTTCATAAGAAGACGATGCAACCCAGCCACGGAGCCACGCCATGACGCGCCTCGACACCACCCCCCGCCAGCAGCTCCGCGCCGAGAAGGCGCAGCGCAACCACGCTGCCGCGCAGGCCGCCTTCGTCGCCCGCAAGGCCGAGATCGACGCAATGCTCGCCCGCCTGCAGGCGCTCAGCGACGATAATTTCAACACCGACCCCGACGCGCTAACCTGGAGCGATGTCGGCACCCTCGAGCACTACGCCCGGCTGATCCGGCGCGTCACCGACGACGCCTTCGGCGAAGGCGAGAACGCGGGCTGACACGCCCGCGCCGCCGCCACCGGGCAGCCCGCCATTGTGGCGGGCTTCACCCGGTAGAAGCCCCTGCATGTCGCGCGGGCCGAAACCGGAGATCATCATGACCCAGATCCAGCTGTCCGACGCCCAAGCCGTCATCCTGTCCGCCGCCTGCGCGCGCGAGGACGCGATGGTGTTTCCCGTCACCGCCAGCCTCAAGGGCGGCGCCGTCGGCAATGTCTGCAAGAGCCTGCTGAAGCGCGGGCTCATCGAGGAGGTCGCCGCCACCGACCTCAACACGGTCTGGCGACACGACGCGGAGCAAGGGCCAATCACCCTGCGCGCCACTCCGCTCGCCTACAGCACCCTCGGGATCGCGGACGATCCGGAGGAGCAACCCGACAGCCAGCCGCCGTCCGAACCCGCCGAGCCCGCGCCGGAGCCCAGCCGCCGGCGCAGCGGGACAAAGCAGGAGGCGCTGATCGAGATGCTCCGCGCCGAGGGCGGCGCGACCATCGACGAGATCGTCACCGCCCTCCACTGGAGGCCGCATACCGTCCGGGGCGTGATGTCCGGCGCGCTCAAGAAGCGGCTCGGGCTGGAGGTGACCTCCGAGAAGGACGGTGACAGGCGCGTCTACCGCATCGTCTGACAGTGAACGGCGAGGAGCAAATCACTCGGCTGTCCTTCGGGGCGGCGGCCACTCAAGTCGCCGCCGGTGGGCAATCGGCCGGAAGACCCTCTCCCGTCATCCCCCGCACCTTGTCCTCATCCAGATGCAACCGCGCTGGATCACGCGGCGCGGCAAGGCGCTTGCAGAATCGTCCTCCGCGCAGCCACCATCTGCCGATGTGTGGACGCTTCATCGATCCCAACCTGCGCGGCGCCGAGTTCGAATTGAGCGAGATCAGGATCGACCCGATCACGCGCCGTTTCGACGTCAAGCTCAGGTAGGACATCCATGTCTTGCGCGACGAGGCGATCACCATCGCGCGCTGGGGCACCACGGGGTCCCGACTTGGTCGGCACGACAGACTGTGTTCTAATCGCCCGATGGTGCCATGCAATCGGAGGTGACGTGTGGACTCCATCGTTCTGACCGGGGCATCGGGCTTCATCGCCAAGCATATCCTTTTGAAGCTGTTGGGCGCCGGGCATCGGGTGCGGGCGACGATCCGCACCCCGGAGCGGGCAGACGAGGTGCGCGCGGCCGTGCTCCCGCATCTCTCGGCTGACGCGGGTGAGCGGCTGGAGTTCGTAACGCTCGACCTCGAGCGTGACGAGGGATGGCGTGACGCGCTGCAGGGGACAACGGCCCTGGTGCATACTGCCTCGCCCTTTCCCATCGCGCAGCCGAAGAACCCCGACGACGTGATCCGCCCCGCCGTCGATGGCACGCTGCGTGCACTGGGCGCGGCCTGCGATGCCGGGGTGCATCGCGTGGTTCTGACTTCGTCCGTCGTCGCCGTCGTCAACGAGGCCAAGGACTTTCCGCAGGACGAAAGCGACTGGTGCAACCCCGATCTGCCGACGACGACGCCCTATGCCAGGTCGAAGACGCTGGCAGAACGCGCCGCCTGGGATTGCGTCGCCAAGACGCCGCAGATGCAACTGACCACGATCAATCCCGGCTTCGTCTTTGGGCCGATTCTTGACGATGCCTTTGGCAGTTCGGTCGCCTTCGTGAAGCGCGTCCTGCGCGGCAAGGATCCCATGCTACCCGACTACGCCCTTCCTCTGGTGGATGTGCGCGACGTGGCGTTGATGCATCTGCGCGCGCTGGAACGGCCCGAAACCGCGGGCAAGCGCTACATCGCCGCCGACGAACCCGTGGCGATGTATGAGGTGGGGCGTATCCTGAAGGCGGTCTATCCGGAACGCCGGATTCCGACGCGCGCGGCCCCGTGGCTGGTCGTGCGGCTACTGGCGCTGTTTGACCCCGAGGTCCGTTCGATACTGCCCAAGATAGGCAAGGTCGAAAGGTTGTCGAACGCGAGGGCGCGTTCGGAGATGGACGTGAACTTCATCCCGGCAGCCGAGGCGGTGAAGGCCACGGCCGCGTCGCTGATCGACCGCAAGCTGGCCTGACACTTGCCCAGCAGTAGTGCGACCAGATCGGAGCAATCGACTTCCTGATCTAATAGCCGGTCATTGCCGCATCGCCAGCGAACGCTGTCGCGACCTCGCCGCTTCGAACAGTCGACGCAGCGCATAGGACCGCGCGATGCTCACTACCGTGAACACCGCGCCGATCTTCAGGTTCTGAGCCAGCGTCGCGTGGAGCCCGAACATCGGAAAGATCAGGATCTGCGTGGCGACCGCGACACCGTATCCCACGATCACGTTGGTGACGGCCTCGACGAACGACATGGTCCGGCTCTGCTTCATGCAGCGGCATCGTCCTCGCGGCCCGCTTCACCCAGCCGCTCGATCTTAACCTCCGCGAAGGTTCGGCCGTCGCCGGCGAGGATCGCTTCGCGCCCGGTCTCTGCCTGCCAGCGCTCCACGGCGACATCGACATAGGCCGGGCTGATCTCCATCGCGAAGACCCG
>PUKW01000195.1 GCA_003550665.1 Paracoccaceae bacterium
CCGCCGAGGGCTGGCTGGGCGCGCGCATGGCGCGGGCGCGCGCGGATGGCGAGCGGCTGCTGATCGGCGCCGATTTCGCCTTCGGCTTTCCGGCGGGCTTCGCCGCCGGGCTGACGGGCCGCGCCGAGGCGCTCGCGGTGTGGGAATGGCTCGCCGGTGCGCTCAGCGACGGGCCCGACAACCGCAATGACCGCTTCGCGGTCGCCGCGCGGATGAACCGGGCCTTTCCGGGCCTCGGCCCGTTCTGGTTCAACCCCGGCCCGGAGATCCCCGATCTGCCGCGCAAGGGCCGCGCACGCCACGGCTACGGCCCGCTCGAAGACACGCGCCGCGCGGACCGGCAGGCGCGCGGCGCGCAGTCGGTGTTCAAGCTCGGCGGGGCGGGGGCCGTGGGCTCGCAGGTGCTCACCGGGCTGCCGGTGCTGTGGCGGCTGCGCGCGCAGGGCGGCGTCGCGGTCTGGCCGTTCGAGCCTCTCGACGAGGTGCCGGTCGTGCTGGCCGAGGTCTTTCCCTCGCTGCTCGCCGCCGAGGTCGCCGCGCTGATCCCCGAGGGGAGCCGGCGCAATGACTGGCCCGTCAAGGACGCGGTGCAGGTGCGGCTGCTGGCACTCGCGCTCAAGCGCCTCGCCGATGCGGGCGCGCTTGGCCCGCTGCTTGCGCCGGATGCCCCCGACGCGATCCTGCGCGAGGAGGGCTGGATCCTCGGCGTGGGCGGCGAGGAAGCGCTGCGCGGCGCCGCGGCGGCTGTGGGCGACGCGGCCCTGCCGCCGCACCCCGAAGCCGCGGCCCCGCTCACCCCGCCCCGGCTGCGCGACGATTGCTTCGCGATGCCGCAGGGGGTGGGCTGGGTGCCTGTGGATGACGCCCTCGCAAGGCTGCGCGCCGCGCTGCACCCCGTCACCGGCGTCGAGACGGTCGCCACCGCCGACGCCGCCGGGCGCATCCTCGCCGCGCCCTGCACCGCGCGCCGGGCCAACCCGCCCGTCGCCAACGCCGCCGTCGATGGCTACGGATTCGCCCACGATGCCACCGGCGCGGGCGTTCAGCGCCTGCCGCTGCATCCGGGCCGCGCGGCGGCGGGGCAGCCGCATCCCGGCGCGGTGCCTGCGGGGGTGGCGCTGCGCATCCTCACCGGCGCGCCGCTGCCGGCCGGGGTCGATACCGTCGTGCTCGAGGAGGACACCGCCACTGACGGCGCCATTGTGGCCTTCGACGGGCCGGTCCGGCGCGGCGCCAACGCCCGCCGCGCGGGCGAGGATGTCGACGCCGGCGCGGAAATCCTGCGCGCCGGGCACCGACTGCGCGCGCCCGATCTCGCGCTTCTGACGGCGCTCGGGGTAGGGCAAGTCGATGTGCACCGCCCGCTGCGCGTCGCGGTGCTCTCGACGGGCGACGAGCTGCGCGCCGATCCCGGCGCCGATATCGCGGCGCACGAGATCTTCGACGCCAACCGCCCGATGCTGCGCGCCCTGGTTGCTGGCTGGGGCTACACGCCCGTCGATCTCGGCGCGGCGCCGGACAACGCCGAGGCCGTCGCCGCGTGCCTCGACCAGGGGGCGCGGCAGGCCGATGCGATCCTGACCTCGGGCGGCGCGTCGGCGGGCGACGAGGATCACATTTCGCAGCTCCTGCGCGCGCGCGGGCGGCTGTCGAGCTGGCGCATCGCGCTCAAGCCGGGGCGGCCGCTCGCGCTGGCGCAATGGTACGGGGTCCCGGTCTTCGGGCTGCCGGGAAATCCCGTTGCGGCAATGGTCTGCGCGCTGATCTTCGCGCGCCCGGCGCTCTCGGTGCTCGCCGGGGCGGGCTGGTGCGCGCCGCAAGGCATGACGGTGCCGGCGGCCTTCGCGAAATCGAAAAAGCCGGGGCGGCGCGAATACCTGCGCGCGCGGCTCGACGCCGAGGGCCGCGCCGAGGTCTTCGCCTCCGAGGGCTCGGGGCGCATCAGCGGGCTGGTCTGGGCCGAGGGGCTCGTCGAGCTTGGCGACGGTGCGGCCGAGATCGCGCCGGGCGACCCGGTGCGCTTCATCCCCTACAGCGCCTTCGGCGTGTGACGCGATCGCGCATCGGGGTGCCGCAAAATCGCTGGTGCGGCGCGGTCAATTCGCCGATGGTCGCCTTGACCGCAGGGCGGGGCGGGCGCACCCTGCCCGCAGGAGGAGATTTCATGGCACTGGACGACGAGCGCGGCATCTGGAAATCCGGCGGCGGGGGGCGGCGCACGCCGAAGGGTCGGCAGGTTGACGAGGCGGCGCTTGCCGAGGTGCAGGCGCTGCTCGGGGACGCGCCGCGCCGGGCCGATCTGCTCAT
The DNA here is from genome assembly GCA_003550665.1 of Paracoccaceae bacterium. Classification (GTDB taxonomy): domain Bacteria; phylum Pseudomonadota; class Alphaproteobacteria; order Rhodobacterales; family Rhodobacteraceae; genus Alkalilacustris. The sequence goes on from PUKW01000195.1 coordinate 2,308, forward strand.
CGAGCATCTGCACGTCATTCAGGATGCGCATGGCTGCCTCTCGGCGGCGCATCTGCGCGCGCTCGCCCATGAGATGAAGCTGTCGCAGGCCGAGATCTGGGAAGTGGCGAGCTTCTACGCGCATTTCGACCTCGTGCGCGAGGACGAGACGCCGCCGCCCGCCCTCACCATCCGGGTGTGCGACTCGCTGTCTTGCGAGCTTGCCGGGGCGCAGGCGCTCAAGACCGCGCTCGAGGCCGGGCATGATCCAGCCGAGGTCCGGGTGCTGCGCGCGCCCTGCATGGGCCGCTGCGACACCGCGCCGGTGCTGGAAATCGGCCACCGCCATGTCGATCACGCTACCCCGGAAAGCGCCGCCGAGGTCATCGCCGCGGGCGATTTCGACCCGCGCATCCCCGACTACCAGCCGCTTGAGGCCTATCGCGCGGGCGGGGGCTATGCCCGGCTCGAGGAGCTGCGCGCGGGCGGCGATTTCGAGGTGGTGCAGGCCACTTTGCTGGAGGCTGGGGTGCGCGGGCTCGGCGGTGCGGGGTTTCCGGCGGGTCGCAAATGGGGCTTCGTGCGCGCCGCCGAGGGGCCGCGCTACCTCGCTGTCAATGGCGACGAGGGCGAGCCGGGCACCTTCAAGGATCGCTTCTACCTCGAGCGCGAACCGCATGTATTCCTTGAGGGAATGCTGATCGCGGGCTGGGCTGTCGAGGCCGAGCGCTGCTATGTCTACATGCGCGACGAATACCCGGCGGTGCTCGAGATCCTGAAGCGCGAGATCGCCGCGCTCGAGGCCGCGGGCATCGCCGCGCCGGAATATATCGAGCTGCGCCGCGGCGCGGGGGCCTATATCTGCGGCGAGGAATCCGCGATGCTCGAGTCGATCGAGGGCAAGCGCGGCCTGCCGCGTCACCGCCCGCCCTATGTCGCGCAGGTGGGGCTCTGGGGCCGGCCGACGCTGGTCAACAATGTCGAGACCCTGCACTGGGTCACGCGGGTGCTACGCGAGGGGCCGCAGATCCTGAACGGGGTCGAGAAGAACGGCCGCACGGGGCTGCGCAGCTATTCCGTCTCGGGGCGGGTGGCGGCGCCGGGGGTGTATCTGCTGCCGGCGGGC
>PUKW01000369.1 GCA_003550665.1 Paracoccaceae bacterium
AGCGGGCGCATCAGTATGACCTCGGCATCCCGAGCACATGCTCGGCGAGGTAGCTCAGGATCAGGTTCGTCGAGATCGGCGCGACCTGGTAGAGCCGGGTTTCGCGGAACTTGCGCTCGATGTCGTATTCCTCCGCGAAGCCATAGCCGCCATGGGTCTGCACACAGGCCTCCGCCGCCTCCCAGGACGCCTCGGCGGCGAGCATCTTGGCCATGTTGGCCTCGGCGCCGCAGCTCTCATCGGCCTCGAAACGCCGCGCCGCATCCTGCACCATCAGATCGGCGGCGCGCATGCGCGCATAGGCGCGCGCGATGGGAAACTGCACGCCCTGGTTCTGGCCGATTGGCCGGCCGAAGACGCTGCGCTCGGTGGCGTAGGCGCTGGCGCGGTCGATGAACCACTTGGCATCGCCCACGCATTCCGCGGCGATCAGGATGCGCTCGGCGTTCATGCCCGACAGGATGTAGCGAAAGCCGCGCCCTTCCTCGCCGACGAGGCTGTCGGCGGGAATCGGCACATCGTCGAGGAAAACCTCGGTGGTGGCGTGGTTCATCATGGTGCGGATCGGGCGGATCGTCATGCCGGCTTCGCGCGCCGCGCGCATGTCCACCAGAAACAGCGACAGCCCGTCGGTGCGCTTGGTGACCTCCGCCTTCGGTGTCGTGCGCGCGAGCAGCAGCATCAGGTCGGAATGCTCGGCGCGCGAGGTCCAGATCTTCTGGCCGTTGACGATGTAGCGGTCGCCGTCGCGCACGGCGGTGGTGCGGATCGAGCTCGTATCGGTGCCGCTGGTGGGCTCGGTCACGCCGAAGGCCTGCAAACGCAGCTCGCCGCGCGCGATGCGGGGCAGGTATTCGGCCTTCTGCACGTCGCTGCCGTGGCGCAGGAGCGCGCCCATGATATACATCTGAGCGTGGCAGGCCGCGCCATTGGCGCCGGCGCGCTGGATCTCCTCCAGGATCGCCGCCGCGCCCGACAGCGGCAGCCCCGCGCCGTCATACTCCTCGGGGATCAGCGCCGCGAGCCAGCCCGCCCGCGTGAGCGTGTCCACGAATTGCGTCGGATACGCCCCGTCGCGGTCGAGCTCGCGCCAGTAGCTGTCGGGGAAAGTCTTGCACAGCCGCGCCACCTCGGCGCGGATTTCGGCATAGGGATCGGTCATGCGGCGGTATCCTTTCGGTGGCCGGGCTAGTATTTCGCAAGCGACGCCCGGATGCAAAGGCCGCGTTTGCGCCCTTGGCATCCGCCGGGCCGCCCGCTAGCGTGGCGTGATGAACGATCCGCTCATGACCGACCCCGCAAGCACCGGTGACGTGATCCGCCGCGCCCTGTCCGAGGCGCCGGGGCCGCGCGTGCTCGATATCGGCTGTGGCGACGGGGCGCTTGCGGGGCTGATCATCAAGCTCGGCGCGCAATGGACGGGCGTCGACCCGGCGCCGCCCGCCGATGCGCCCCCCGAGATCCGCCACGCCCCCGCCGAGGCGTTGCCCTTCGCCGATGCGAGCTTCGACATGGCGGTGTTTCTCAACGCACTGCACCATGTGCCGGAGGCGGCAATGGACACGGCGCTCGCCGAGGCCATGCGGGTGCTGCGCCGCGAGGGGCGGCTCGTCGTGGTCGAGCCGCTGGCGACGGGGCCGCTGTCGCAGGTGCTCGCGGTGATCGACGATGAAAGCCGGATCCGGGCGGCGGCGCAGGCGTCGATCGCGCGCCAGATCGAGCGCGGCCTCTGCTTGCTGATCGGGGCGTTCGACTACGCCCGCGAAGAGCGCTATCGCGATTTCGACGACTTCGCCACGCGCATCGCGCGGGTGGATGCGGGTCGGGCCGCGGCGATCGAGCGCCGGCGCGCCGCGCTCGAGTCGGCCTTCGCCCGGCATGCAGCCGAGGGGCCGGACGGCATGCTCCTGCACCAGCCGATGCAGGCGCATATCCTCGCCCCCGGCTGAACGGCTCAGGCGCGCTCCGCCCGCGCCGAGTCATGCGCCAATTGCGCCGCCTCGATTCGCTCGAGGTTATGCGCCGACCACTCGCACAGCGCGAAGACATGCGGCACGAGATCGGCGCCGAGTTCCGTCAGCGCGTATTCGACCTGCGGCGGCACCGTCGGGTGGACCGTCCGGCGCACCAGCCCGTCGCGCTCCAGCGCGCGCAGATTGACCGTCAGCATGCGTTGCGAGATCGATTCGATTTCCCGGCGCAAGGCGTTGAAACGTTTTGGCTTCTCGCTGAGCACGAGGATGATGAGCACGGCCCACTTATCGCCGATGCGCTTCAGGATCGGCGAGATGCGCGCGCAGTCTCCGGGAACATTGAGGTGACCTAGCTTCATCTCGGTGCCTTCTTGTCAGACTCTCGGGCGGTGCCATCATCGTCCCAGGTTACGATCATATACCAGGGAGGACCAGACGATGTGCAGGATTTGCGATGCAAGGGCGGGGATCTCGCGGCGCGGGGTGCTCGCCGGCTCCGTGACCGCGGCCGCGGCGGGTGCGTCGGGGTTGTTCATGCCCGGCGCGGCGCGCGCGCAGACGGCAGACGCCCCCGCCGAGACCGGTGCGCCGGGGCGCCGGATCCTGATCCGGGGCGGCCATGTGATGAGCATGGATGACGAAGTCGGCGATCTCGAAGGCGGGGACGTGCTCATCGAGGGCAGCGAGATCGTCGAGATCGGCCACGACATCGAGGCGGATGATGCCGAGGTGATCGACGCGAGCGGGCGCATCGTGATGCCCGGCTTCATCGACACCCATCATCACCAGTTCCAGACCGCGCTGCGCGGCTTTCTCGCCGACGGCATCCTGTTCGATGACGGAACGCCCGAGGGCAGCCGCAACTATCTCGACTACATCCTCGGGCGCTTTTCGGGCGTCTACCGGCCCGAGGATGTCCGTATCAACGAGCTCTTCGGGTCGCTGTCGCAGCTCGATTCCGGGGTAACGACGGTGCTCGATGTCAGCCAGATCCACAACTCCCCCGAGCACAGCGACGCCGCCATCGAGGGGCTCGCCGCCGCGCGCCGGCGCAGCGTGTTCGGCTATTTCGAGGGGCAGGGCGAGGGCGCCGAATATCCGCAGGACGCGCGCCGCATCCGCGAGCAGCATTTCCCCGGCGATGACGGCCTGATGACGATGATCATGGGCGGGGAGATCTACCTGCCCGACGGGCACGAGGCGGCCTGGGAGCTCGGGCGCGAGCTCGATCTGAAGATCGCCTATCATGTCGTCGGCGCGCTCGGCATGGCGGAGCCGTTCGAGGCGCTCGCCACCTCGGGCGCGGTGACCTCGGATCACATCCTCATCCACATGACGGGAATGACCGATGCGGCCTGGGAGGGGGTGCGCGATGCGGGCGCGCATGTCTCGCTCGCGGTGCCCATCGAGATGCAGATGCGCCACGGTACGCCGCCGCTTCTCAAGATGCAGGAGATGGGGATGGCGCCGTCGCTGAGCACCGATGTCGAGTGCACCATGACGGCGGATTTCTTCACCCAGATGCGCGCGACGCTGACGCTGCAGCGCATGTTCGTCAACGAGATGGCGCTCGACGGGGTGGAGGAGCGGCCGCGGATGCTCACCGCGCGCGACGTGCTGCGCTATGCGACCATCGAGGGCGCGCGCGGGCTCGGGCTCGAGGGGCGCACCGGCAGCCTCGCGCCGGGCAAGCAGGCCGATATCCTGATCCTCGATGCCGAGGCCATCAACGTCGCCCCGCTCAACAACGTCCCCGGCGCGGTGGTCACGCTGATGGAGCGCAACAATGTCGAGACGGTGCTCGTTGCCGGCGAGATCCGCAAATGGCAGGGCGTGATGCAGGATGTCGATCTGGGCGCGCTGCGCGGCGAGCTGACGGCCTCGCGCGACCATCTCTTCGAGGCGGCCGGGATCGACCGCGCCCTCTTCGAGGGCTGAGCAAGCTGCATGGCCGACCCCTTGCGGTCCGGCCATGCCCGCCTTCAGCGCAGGATCGCGCGCAGCTCCGGCGCCGCGCGCTGCGTCAGATCCCCGAGCAGACTTCCGGCCCCCGGCAGCTCGCCGCGCGTCAGCCGTGAAAGCAGGCCCGGCCGCGGCACCGAATGATCGCGCACCGGCAGATCCGCCAGGTCCCCGTCGCGCTCCTCGAGCCAGTTGCGCGCGGCATCCTCGCCGCCGATCGTGTCGATCAGCCCCGACTCCAGCGCCATCCGGCCGGTGAACACCCGCCCATCCGTGACCGCATCGAGCTCCGATCCCGACAGGTCGCGCCGCTCGGCAACAAGCTCGCGGAACCAGTCCTGGCTGTCGGCGATCAGCGTTTCGCTCCAGTCGCGGGCCTCTGGTGAGGTCTCGCGCCAGGGCGCGGGCTCGGCCTTGAGCTCGGAGGAGCGCAGCGTCTCGACCCCGATTCCGAGCTGGTCGAGCACCTCGGTGATGTCGGGATATTCCATGATCACCCCGATGGAGCCCGTCATCGTCGTCGCCCGCGCGACGATATGCTCGGCGCCGAGTGCCGCGACATAGCCGCCGGAGGCGGCGGTTTCGCTCATCACCGCGACGACGGGTTTCTCGCGCCCGAGCGCACGGACCGCCTCATGCAGCCCCTCGGACCCGGCGATGGTTCCGCCGGGAGAATTGATCCGCAGGATCACCGCGCGCACCGAGTCGTCCTCGGCGATATCGGCGAGCAGCTTCTCGCGGGCCCGGTCATCGGAGATCACGCCCTCGATGCCGACGCGCGCGATCTGGTCGCGCTCGGGGCGCAGTGCGTCGAGATTGACGACCACCGCAATCGCGCCCGCGATCACCGCGACCACGAGCGCACCGCGCCAGAAGCCGCGCCGGCGCCAGCGTTTGCGTTGCTGTTCGTAGACTTCCGTTTCGAGCGCACTCATGCCGGCCTCCTGATGTTCACCCGCCCATGGAAATGGGGCGCAGGCGAGAAACGCAAGAGGCATCGCGCCGCTGTGCGAGATCACGGCGACGGCCCGATGCCGGCCGGCAAGCGCGGCTGGCGTGTCGGATCGCGGAGCAGGCGTTGCCACCGCCCGGCTCGGCCGGTTAGGGATAGGGCCGCAACGCGATGCGAGGTTTCCATCGAGACTTGCCTGCTTTCCGGAGCCTCGCACGGGTTGGGGCTGTCGCTCGCGCAGGAGATGGCCGCGCGGGGCTACAGGGTATTGGGCACGGGACGGCGCGCGCCGGCCGATCTGCCGCCCGATCATCCGCTCGACACCTACCTGCAGGCCGATTTGTCGCGCCCCGATGAGGTCGCTGCCGTCGCCGACTGGGCACTGGCGCAGACGGGCGGGCGGATCGACGTGGCGGTGCTGAATGCGGGGCTGGGATATTATCGCCCGCTGACGGCCGAGTCCGCCACCGACATCGCGCAGGTGCTGCGGGTCAATCTGGATGCGCCGCTGCAGCTTGCGCATGCGCTGCGCCCGGCGCTTGCGGGCGGGGCGCTGGGGCTGGTCGGGTCGGTTGCGCATCGGAGCGCTGCGGGCATGCCGGTCTACGCGGCGAGCAAGGGCGCGCTGGATGGCTTCGGGCGCGCGCTGGCCGAGGAATGGCGCGGGGACGTGCGGGTGCGGGTCCTGCATCCCGGTCCGGTCGCGACCGGGATGTCCGAGCGCGCGGGGCGGCCGCGCAACCTGATGGACAGCCTGTTCCTGTCGCCGCGCGCGGTCGCGATCGCGCTTCTGGACGCGCTGCTGGCACGGCGCGGCCCGGATCGGCAGGTGATCTCGTTCCTTCGCGTCGGGCGCGGCCTGCTTATCCGCGGACTGACGGCGGGGGGCCGATGAGGGTCCTGCTGACAGGCGGTTCCAGCGGTCTCGGGGCCGCGCTGCTGAACGCCTGCGTCGCGCGCGGCGATCGGGTGACGGTGATCGACACCGCGCGCTGCCCGGACGCCGTGCCGCCATCGGTGCACTGGTTGCGCCATGATCTGGGTAGCGCGGACATGGCGGGCTGGGATGCGATCGAAACCGCGCTTGCCGGGCAGGGCCCTTTCGATCTGACCATCCTGAATGCCGGAATCAGTGCGACGGGACGGTTCGAATGCATCCCGCTGGCGCAGCATCAGCAGATCAGCCGCGTCAACCTGCACGCGCCGCTGCGGCTGTGCATGCTCCTGCAACAGCGCCGGGCCTTCGCGCGGGCGGGCAGGCTCGTCTTCGTGGCCTCGCTGTCGTGCTATACGGGCTATCCCGGCGCGGCGAGCTATGCGGCCAGCAAGGACGGGCTGGCGACCTTCGCGCGCAGTCTGCGCGCAGCCTTGCGGCGCGACGGGGTCGGCGTGCAGCTTCTGTGTCCCGGGCCGATGGACACCCCCCATGCCAGCCGCCATGCCCCGCGGGACGCCAAGCCCGGCCGCCGCATCGCACCCGACCGCGTCGCCCGGCTGGTTCTGGGCGCATCGCGGCGGCGATTCCTCCTGCTGCCCGGCCCGGGCGCCCGGCTCGCGGCCATTCTGGGTCGGATCGCGCCACAGGCGATGACCCGAATCATGGGGCGCGTCCTGTTCGACAAGCTCAAGGGGCGCTTGTCCTGACAGGATGCCCGGCAGGCCCTGCCGTCAAGGCGAGCGCCCGTGCCGCGCCGCCTGAGGTCGCCGGCGCATCCGGGCACTCATGGCTTGCATCGTCGAATGACGATTGATATATCGTCGATCGACGAAAGGAGAGTTGGCAATGCTGGATCAGGTCGAGCCCGAATCCCCTGTGCCGGTCGATGCGGACGCGGTCGCGTCGGTTGCCAAGGCGCTGGCCCACCCCGCCCGCGTGCGGATCATCGCGTTCCTGCTGTCGCGCCCGGGCTGTATCGGCGGCGACATCGTGGACGAGGTCGGGCTCGCGCAGTCCACCGTGTCGGAGCATCTGCGCATCCTCAAGGCGTCGGGGCTGGTGGTCGGCACCATCGAGCGCCCGCGGATCTGCTACGGGCTTGACCCGGCCGTGCTGGCGCCGCTGCACGCGTTTATCGGGCAGATCGAGGCACGCGGCCCCGACGGCGGCGACGCGGCGTCGGCAGGCCGGTGCTGGGGCGCTGCGCAATCAGGCGGGGCGAAGGTCGGACCGTGCGGCTGACGGCGCTTTCCGGCTGATCCATCAAGACTGCGCGTGCCCGAGGGCGCGCGACGACCCGCCGTCCGGCGGGGCGGTGCGCGGCGCGGCTGTGCCTGCGTCGGCCGCGCGGCCGTGGCCGTCTGAACTGAAAGGAAAGTCTCGTAGATGCCTGCTTTCGAACGTTATCTGTCCGTCTGGGTGGCGCTGTGCATTATTGCCGGGCTCGGCCTCGGGCAGCTTCTGCCGGGCGTGTTCGGCTTTGCGGCGGGGCTCGAATATGCCTCGATCAACTTCGTCGTCGCGGTGCTGATCTGGCTGATGGTTTACCCGATGATGGTGGGGGTGGATTTCACCTCGCTGGCGCGGATCCATGAACGGCCCAAGGGGCTGATCATCACGCTGACGGTGAATTGGCTGATCAAGCCCTTCACCATGGCGCTTCTCGGGGTGCTGTTCTTCGAATATGTCTTCGCGCCCTTCATCGAGCCGGGCACGGCGGGGCAGTATATCGCCGGGCTGATCCTCCTCGGGGCGGCGCCCTGCACGGCGATGGTGTTCGTGTGGTCCACGCTGACCAAGGGCGATCCGAACTACACGCTCCCGCAGGTTTCGCTCAACGACGCGATCATGATCTTCGCCTATGCGCCGATCGTGGCGCTGCTGCTCGGGGTGACCGACATCGTGGTACCGTGGGAGACGCTGATCCTGTCGGTGGTGCTCTATATCGTGATCCCGCTCGCGGCCGGGGTCCTCACCCGGCTGCAGCTCACGCGCGGCGCGGCGAGCGTGGCCGAGGGCGAGGCGTCGGTGGCGCGCTTCACCGGGCGGGTGAAGCCGCTCTCGGTCCTCGGGCTGCTGGCAACGGTGGTGCTCCTGTTCGGCTTTCAAGGCGAGGTGATCCTCGAGCGTCCGCTGGTGATCGTGATGATCGCGATCCCGCTGCTGATCCAGTCCTACGGCATTTTCGCGGTAGCCTACTGGGCGGCGAAGGCCTGGCGGGTGCCGCACAAGGTCGCCGCCCCCTGCGCGATGATCGGCACCTCGAACTTCTTCGAGCTGGCCGTCGCGGTGGCGATCGGGTTGTTCGGGCTCAACTCCATCGCGGCACTGGTCACGGTGGTGGGGGTGCTCGTGGAGGTGCCGGTGATGCTGTCGCTGGTGTGGTTCGCCAACCGCACGCGGCACTGGTTTCCCGAGGAGGAATCCGCCATCCGCCAGCCCAGCCGGAAGGAGCAGAACTGATGTATGACACGGCTCTCATCGCCCTCGACATCTCGCCGGCCGAGGCGGCGATGCTCGACTGTCTCGACGATCTGCGCGCGATGGGGGTGGCGCGCGTGGTGCTGGTGCATGTGGTGCGCACGGGCTGGACGCATGGCGCGGCGCTGGCCAAGCGCGAGGACTATGTGGGCTGGCTCGAGGGGCACGCGGGGCCGCTGCGCGACGCCGGGCTCGACGTGACGGCGGATGTGCGCGGCGCGCTCGAGCCGGCCGCCGAGATCCTGGCCGCCGCGGCGGAGCACGGCGCCGATCTGATCGTGATCGGCTCGCGCGGGCAGAGCATGGCGCGCGGGCTGTTCCTCGGTTCGACGGCGCGCGCGGTGCTTCGCGACAGCGCGCTTCCGGTGCGGCTCGAATGGCTCGAGGGCAACGGCGAGGGTTGCGCGCGGGCCTGCCATCAGGGGCTCGCGCGCGCCCTGCTCGCCACCGATTGCTCGCGCCATGCCGCGGCGGCGGAGAGCGCGGCGGCCGGGCTCGGCGCGGCGCATGTCGATGTCGTCCATGCCGTGACCGCCGACCAGCACGCGCGCTACCCGCGCTGGCCGGTGATGGCGCGCGCGGCGCTCGACGCGATCACGCGCGAGATCGAGAGCACGGGGGCAAGGGCCGAGACGCATCTGCCCGAGGGCGCGCCATCGGCGGACATCGCGCGCCTCGCCGCCGCCTGCGACGCGCAGCTCATCATCCTCGGCAAGCATGGGCAGAACTGGATCGAGAGCGTGCTCATCGGATCGACGGCGGCTAATCTTTGCGAGGTCGCGCGCCGGCCCGTGCTGATGGTGCCGTTGCGCGCGGGCGATGCCTGACCGATGCGCGTGCTGTTGCGCCGTGGCGCCAGCGCGGCCGGGCGCCGCATGGCCGAGGCGCGCTCCGGGGCGGGCGGCGATCATCCGGGTTTAGACCGCGGTTGCGAACTGGGTTAAACCTGTACCATGAGGAGACCGGCCGCGAATCACGCCTGCTTGCCGCTCACCCGGCGCGCTTTCGCGCTCGGCGGTGCGGCGGCGTGCGTGGCCGGTCGGCCGGCCACGGCCGCGCCCGCCTTCCGGTTCGGATTGACGCCGGTCTTTGTCGATGACGAATGGCCGCTTTTGCAGATCCTGAAGGACTACCTCGAAGCGGCGATGGAGCGGCCGGTCGAGTTCGTGCAACGGCGCACCTACAAGGAGGTCGCCGCGCTGCTCGTCGCGGGGGAGCTCGATGCGGCCTGGCTGTGCGGCTATCCGCTGCTGCAGTATCAGCCGATGCTCGCGGCGCTGGCGCTGCCACTGTGGCGCGGCGCGTCGCGGTACCAGTCCTATGTCATCGTGGATGCGGGCCGCGGCGCGTCGCAGCTGGGCGCGCTGCGCGGCGACATTCACGCCTATTCGGACCCGGATTCGAACTCGGGCTATCTGGTCACGGTCTCCGAACTCGTCGCGCGCGGCGAGGCGCCCGAGGCGTTCTTCGCGCGCAGCTTCTTCACCTTCGGCCACAGCGATGTCGTGCGGGCCGTCGCGCGCGGTCTCGCGCAGTCGGGCAGCGTGGACGGATATGTCTGGGAGGTGCTCGCCGAGATCGAGCCGGAGCTGACCGCGCGCACCCGTATCCTGTGGCGCTCGGAATGGTTCGGCTTTCCGCCGATCGTCGCGCAGCGCCAGCGCCTCGAGAGCCCCGAGATCACGCGCTTCGCCACCGCGCTGCGGGAGATGCGCGATGATCGCGACGGCCGGCGCGCGCTCGAGCGGCTGCATCTAGACGGGTTCGACCCTGCGTCGGAGGCGGAATTCTCGGGCATCGCCGCGCGGATGCGGCGCTTCGCAGAGCGCGAGTGACCATGGCGCGCGCGGCGATACCGCTGTCGGTGCGGGTGCCGCTGATCGTGGCCGGGCTGATGCTGATCGTCGGCGTGGTGGCCTCGCAGATCGTGATCGCGGCGCTTGCCCAGTCGCATGAGCGCCAGGCGCGCGAGTTGGCACGGACCGAGTTCGCGACGCTGGCGCATGCGCTCGCGCCGATGGCGGTGCGCGACGATGTCTGGGCGATGTTCGACCTGCTCGACCGCAGCATCGATCGCGGCGCGGGGTTGAGCGCGGAGCGCGTCTCGCTCGTGGGACCGGATGGCGCCGTTGCGGTGTCGAGCGATCCGCAGGCCGCACCGATCGGCAGCGACGGCGACGCGGTCCTCGGCGCCGCGCAGCCGCTCGACGGGTTCGGCTTCGATGGCTCGGCCGAACGCCTCACGCTGCAAACGCCGCTGTCGCATCGCGGGCAGGATCTGGGCGCGCTTGTGATCGATTTCGATGCGCGCGCACTGGCGGCCGAGCGGCGCGCGGCGTGGCGCTGGCTGGTGCTGGGCAATGCGCTCGCCACGCTGACGCTGGCGGGGGCAGGCTTCGTGATCGTGCGCCGGCTGTTGCGCCCGGTCGCGCAAATCGCGGCGCAGATGCAGCCGCAGGACGGCCCGCCGCGCCCGATCCCGCCCGACGACATTCCCGAGCGTGACCCCGAGCTCGCGCGGCTCTATCGCAGCTACAACCGAATGCTGGAGGTCGAGCAGGCGCGCGTGAGCGCGCATCTGCGCAGCGCGGAGCGCGAGCGGCTCGCCGGTCTCGGCCGGCTCGCGGGCAGCCTCGCGCACGAGATCAACAACCCGCTCGGCGGGCTGCTCAACGCCGTCGACACGATCCGCCGCTATCCCGACCGGGCGGAGGTCGTGCGCAGCTCGGCGGAGCTGCTCGATCGCGGGCTGCGGCATCTGCGCGACGTGGTCCGCGCCACCCTCGACACCCACCGCACCGATCGCGCCGGAAGCCCGCTTTCGCGCGCCGATCTCGACGATCTGCGGCTGCTCATCGGCCCCGAGATCGCGCGGCAGGAGCAGGAGCTCGACTGGACGGTGTCGGCGGGTGACGGCGATCTCGCACCGCTGCCCGGCGCGCCGGTGCGCCAGATCGCGCTCAACCTGCTGCTCAATGCGAGCGCGGTGACCGGGCGCGGCGGCGCCGTGGGTTTCGAGGTCAGCGCCAGCGACGCGACGCTGTGCCTGTGCGTGAGCGATACGGGCCCGGGGCTGCCGGAGGCGCTGCGCCCGCGGCTTCTGTCGGATGCGCCGGTCGCGGGGGGCGAGGGCGTGGGTCTCGGCCTGGTCCGGCAGCTCGCCACCGAGCTCGGCGGCGAGATCATGCTGGACCGCACGGCAGCGGGGCATAACCGCGTGCGCATCCACCTGCCGCTGGCGCGCAAGAAGGAGAACGCGGCATGATCCTTTCGGGGCGCACCATCGCGCTGGTGGAGGACGACGAGATCATGGGCGGCTCGCTGCATCAGCGGCTGAAGCTCGAGGGCGCGCGGGTGATCTGGCACAAGACGCTGCATCGCGCCATCGGCGCGCTGCGCACCCCCGCGCAGCCCATCGACGCCGTGGTGTGCGACATCCGCCTGCCCGATGGCAGCGGCGAGGCGCTCTTCACCACCCTGTGCGCGCATGGCGCGCCGCCGCCTTTCCTGTTCCTGACGGGCTATGGCGACACCGAGCAGGCGGTGCGGCTGCTGCGCTCCGGCGCGGCCGATTACATGCTCAAACCCTTTGACATGGACGCCTTTCTTGAACGGCTCATGCAGGTCATCGCCACCGCGGAAACACCGCGGGAGGGGCCCTGGCTGGGCGTATCGGCGGCGGCGCGGGCGGTGGAGGAAGATGCCGCGCGGCTCGCCGAACGCGACGATCCGGTGCTCATCCTCGGCGAGGGCGGCACCGGCAAGCGCCGCATCGCCGAACGCATCCATGGCCTCTCGGAGCGCCGCGCCGCCCCGTTTCGCGCCATCGATCTGACGCGCCGGCGCGATGCGGAGGACGCGATCTTCGGTGCGGCGGGGTCGGAGGGGCTGATGGCCGAGGCGGGCGAGGGGGTGCTGTTCGTCGAGCAGATCGCCGCCGCGTCCGACGCGCTCCAGGCGCGCCTGCTCGAAGCGATCTGGGCTGATGAGGGTCCGCGCATCCTGCTGAGCAACACGCCCGACATCGTCGCGCGGCGCGATGCTGGGCAGCTGCGCGCGGACCTTTACTATCATGTCTGTGCCTTCTGCATCACGGTGCCGCCGCTGCGCACGCGGCCCGAGGATGCGGTTTGGCTCGCGTCGCGGCTGTTTGCGGGGATGAATGCGCGCCGCGAGGACAGGCTTTCCGGGCTGGGCGCCCATGCCGAGATGGCGCTTCGCGCGCATGACTGGCCCGGGAATGGCCGCGAGCTGCGCGCGCGGCTGGCGCGCGCGATGGCGTTGGCGCGCGGGACGCATCTCGTGGTGTCGGATCTGTTCGAGCAGGCCGAGCCGGCCGAGCCCGAAACCCCGATCGAGCCGCTCGCCGAGGCGCGCGCCGCCGCCGAGCGCGCCCATATCCGCCGCGCGCTCGAGGCGACGGGGGGCAATGTCTCGGACGCCGCACGGCTTCTGCGCGTCGCGCGCACGACCCTGTGGGAAAAGATGCACAAGCTCGGCCTCTCGGGCTGAGCCTGCGCCCGTCGGCTGTCCGGAAATCCGGACAGGGCGCGGCGATGGGCCGTCCGGATTTCCGGACAGGAAGAAAAACACCACTTGATCAGATACTTGCGTTCGCCCGGCGAGGACGGAAACGCGGCATACAGGGGTATGCGCCCTGTTATCGTGATGGCGAGGAACCAAGCGAGGGGCGCCATGCGCCACAGCCAGGGAGGATAGCGTGGAGGACGCCGGACAGGGCGAGGGAAGGGCGCGCGTGCAGCTGCATGCGCCGGCCTGCCTGACGGTGCAGCGGCCGGTGCTCGTGGGCGATCAGCCCTGCACGCGCTGCGCCGATGCCTGCCCGTCGCGCGCCATCCGCATCGGCCCGCGCCGCGTCGAGATCGCGCCGGCGAGCTGCACCGGCTGCGGGCATTGCGCGGCCGCCTGTCCGACCGGGGCGCTGACGGCGCAGGGGTTCGAGCTGCTGCAGCGCACGGGCGCGCGGGCCGTCGAGTGCAGCCGAGTCGCGCCGCAGGATCGCGCGGCTGGCGCCGCGGTGGTTGCGTGCCTCGGCGGGCTGACACGCACGGCGCTGCGCAGCGCGTTGCTCGAGGGTGATGTGGTGCTGATGGATCGCGGCTGGTGCGCGGACTGCCCAGTCGCGGAATCGACCGCGCCCTGGGCCGCGGAGCTCGACGAGCTGCAGGACGAGGCCGCGCGCACCGGGCATCCGCACGGCGCCGCGGCGGTCGCAGCGCCGCTCGACCCGGCGCGCGCCGGCCCGCCGCCCCAGGCGCCTGCGCCCGAGGCGCGTTCACGCCGCGGCTGGGTCGCCCATTTCGCGCGCGCGCAGCCGGCCGCGCCCGCGCCCGCCCCGCCCGCCGCCGCCGAGACCCCGGCGCTGACGGCGCGCCGTGACGCGCTGCGCGCGATGGCCGGCGGCGACGTTCCGGCCGGGATGATGCCGCAGGTGACGCGCGACTGCGCGCGTCCCGATGCGGGCTTCGCGGCGCGGCTCTGCCCGACCGGGGCGCTCGCGCTTGTGCGCGGTGACGGGGTGGATCGGCTCGTTTTCGACGCGGCGCGCTGCATCGCGTGCGGCGATTGCGAAGCGGCGGGTTTCGCGCTGCGCGCCGAGAGCACACAACCCTATGCCGGGCCCGTCACCGTCGCCGAGATCCCGGTGGTGAGATGCGCGCGCTGCCGGATGCGCTTTCGCCCCGACACCGTCGAGACCACCTGCGCGCAATGCGCAAAGGATGACGATATTGCCGCGCTCGCGCATGGGCTCATGCGCCGGCGCGGCTGAACGAACCACCTGAACGGGAGGATGACGATGGACAAGGTCAACACGAAGGTCAGCCGGCGGCGCTTCCTGCAGGCGACGGGGACCACCGCGGCGGTGGCGGGGGTCGGCGTTCCGGCGGCGCTCAACTCCGGTGCGGACGCCCAGGAGCCGGTGGGCACCCCGGACACCACGATCACCAAGAATATCTGCCATCAGTGCCCGGCGCGCTGCGGCATCGATGTCTACACCACCGACGGGCGCGTGCACGCCATCCACGGCACCACCGACCACCCCATCGCCAATGGCAAGCTCTGCCCGAAGGGGCCGCTCGGCATCTATGTGCTTTACGATCCCGACCGCTGGCGCGGGCCGATGCGGCGCACCAACCCCGAGAAGGGCCGCGACGAGGACCCGGAATTCGTCCCCGTGAGCTGGGAGGAGGCGCTCGACGAGGTCGCCGAGCGGCTCAACCGGCTGCGCGAGGAGGGCGAGAGCCACCGCTTCGCGATGCTCTACGGGCGCGGCTGGGGTGCGTCCTGCGCGGGGCTTCTGGGCACCTTCGGCCAGCTCTACGGCTCTCCCAACACGGCGATCGGGCATTCCTCGATGTGTTCGGACGGCTCGATGGTGGCCAAGGGCTGCACCGACGGCAACGAAAGCTACAACGCCCACGATTACCGCAACTGCAACTACCTGCTGTTCTTCGGCTGCGGCTTTCTGGAGGCGTTCCGCCCCTACAACTACAACATGCAGATGTGGGGCTACATGCGCGGGCGCAA
>PUKW01000223.1 GCA_003550665.1 Paracoccaceae bacterium
CGAGAGCTACCGCGCACTGTGCATACATTACGGCTACGCTCCGTAACTCCGCAGGCAGACAGGCTAGCGTGCCCGACATTGCTGCCCAAAAAACGCAGGCACCTGCCCAAGCAGGCAGAGGCTGACGCGCTATCTCCCCTTTACCCACACTTGAGCGCGGGGCATGAGGGTGCCATGACCCGCTCCGCATCCCTCATTTCGGTGATCATGCCGGTTCACAACGTGGCCGGTCATGTTGGCGACACCATCGCCAGCCTGCGCGCACAGACATTAGGCGATTTCGAGGCGATCGTGGTCGATGACGGCTCCTCTGACGGTTCCGCCGCGATTGCGCGCGCTGCTGCCGAGGGGGATGCGCGCTTTCACGTCATCCGTCAGGCCAATCGCGGTCCGGGGGGCGCACGCAATACCGGCCTCGATGCGGCGACTGGCTCCTTTATCGCCTTTATCGATGGCGATGATCGTTTCGTGCCGGTGTATCTGGAGCGGTTGTATGGGGTGCTGGAGGCAACCGGCGCGGACTGGGTCGCCTGCGCAAGCCGCAATATCCACCCGGACGGCACGACGGATGTGCATTCGACGATCCACGGTGCCCCCGAGCTCCCCCGCCACTCCGGCTCGCTGCGCTATCCGCTCGATGATTGGCGCGCGGTCATTCGGCACTTCCCCTCTGTCTGGAACAAGCTTTACCGGCGATCGCTCATCGATGGCCTGCGCTTCGATGAGAAGACCTGGTTTCAGGATCATGCCTTCTACTACCGGGCCGCGGAGCGCACCGACCATATCGAATACCTGCCCGAACCGCTTTATCTACAGACCCGTGGGCGCAACGGTCAGATCACCGCGTCCGACGAGGAGCAAGTCTTCCAGCAGTTTTCTGTGCTCGAAACCCTCGAGACCATCATTTCCGCATCGAACAAGCCCGGCGGGGCGGAGGCCTTCGCGCGTATCGCTTCACGTCTGGTTTATGAGCGTAGCACGACGGTGCGTGACCGCGATCGGCGCGCGCGCTTTGCCATCGCCGCGCGCGATTTTTTCAAAGCACGCGATCTGCCCTGGCGGCCGGACTGGGATGTGGGTATTGGCCGGGCCTGGGAACTCACGATGAGTGGGCTCACACCCGTCAGTGTGATCATCCCCTATGATGGTGCGCCTGGCCCGCTTGCCGCGACGCTCGAGTCGCTCGCCGCACAGACATTGCCGGATGCTGAGGTGCTCGTCGTCGCCGACGCGGATGTGCCGCCACCTGAAGCCCCTGGCGCGCGCGTGCTTACTCAAGCGGATCGCGGGCCCGGCCCCGCACGCGATCACGGATTGGCGCAGGCGCGCGGCGAGTTCGTCGTGTTTGTCGATGCGGGGGACACGCTGCTTGCGCATGCGCTGGAATATTGGATCAACAGATTGTTGCGTGAGAGCGCTGATTTCGGCTTTTCCGGCTATCGTATCGGCCATGCGACTTGCACTGGTCTGCATGATACGACCCCTGTCGAGCCCGGCGGCGGGCTCATCCCGCTTTCGCCATCGGTCGCCCTCGCCATCGATGCGCACCCCTCCACATGGATTTTCCGGCGAAGCTTTCTCGACAAGCACGGCATTCGGTTTGGTGCGGCGCCCTTTGCAGAGTGGCGGTTCACGCTTCAGGCGGCGCACGCCGCAGCCAGCGCGCGTCATTTCCCCGGTGCCGATGTCGTTTTGAGCGAGAGCCCCGTGCCCGCACATGTGCTTGCGCGCGGTATCGATGCCATCGCCGCTTCCCCCGAGGCCGGGCGCCTGCCGCCGGGCTGGCAGCGCCGGCTCTTCGCCCGGGTTGTTGCCCAGAAGGTGCGTTTTGCCGAATACCGCGCGCCCGGTGGTGCGCTATGGTTTCTTGCTACCGCCGCAATCGTGGCACGTCTGCGTGGATGGGCCTGGCAGGAAGGCACGCTCGATCCCGATATCGGCCCGCGCATGCGGCGTGCCGTGGCACCGGGAACAGTTGAGCCGCCGCGCTGACCGACCCACCCGGCCGCGTGGTAAGAACAGGCCTGAAGTGGTGAATGCGGGGCGCCGGGCGATGGCGACAATGGCACGCGACACTGTTTGTCCCCGCGCCGCCGCTGAGCGCAAGCAAGGCCGGATCCGGGCGGCGGCGACCGGCCGGGATGAACTCGGAGCAAGACGCAGCTGGCCGCTTGCAGCTGCTTGCACGCCCGCGTTACATTGCAGGCTAGAGGTGCCCGAGCGGTCGAAGGCGCGCGCCCGGAAAGCTTGTAGACGGGAAACCGTCTCGGGGGTTGGAATCCCCTTCTCTCCGCCAGCCATTCAGCACATCGTGGTCAGCTGGGCGCGTAGCGCACCGCATTGCCAGCCCTGCCGCGACACTTTAATGTGCGGACGGTAAGCGCCGGCCCGGACGGAACTTCCTAAAACCGTGTATGCAGATCCCGCCAATGACCCAAGAGGAGATGCGCCGCTTCTGGGTGTACATGCAGTCGCCAGTCTGGAAGCTGCGCCGGCGCCTTTTCGGGGCGAGCTGGCCCGCGGTGTATGCGCGGGTGACCCGCTTCGGTCATGCCTATCCCGCCGCTGTGCTTGCAGCCTATGAACGCGGCCACGTCGCCGGCTTTCGTGATCTCAAGATCGTCACCGCCGCATTTGCCCACACCGGCGATCACGCCCGCTTCGCGCAGGCGGTCACGCAATTTGATCCGGAGATGGCCGCGCCGCTCGCGGCCGGGCCGGCGCGCTTCGCCGATGCCACGGGCATCGGCGGCGGGTCGCTCAACGTTTATCGCTTCGTGCAAAGCGCGGGCGCGACGCGCTTCGAGAAGATCTATGCGTACAAGTCGGGCTGCTATCGCGGCATGCGCTTTGCGTATCGCAAGCTCCTGCCGCGGCTGGAGGGGGTAGCATATCCGGCGCTGTGCGAGCTCGTGACGGGCGAACGGCTCGCGGTGGCGCGCTTCGAGATCATCCCCTATAGCCGCCGCCGCCTCTACGATGTCGCCGCCGCCGCCGCGATCGTGCGCCGGCTGTGCGCGGCGGATCTGTCAGGGCTGCGGATTCCGGCGGCTGTCTCGCGTTTCGACCGGGGGGTGTTCAAGAGCGGTGCCGCATCGATCGTGGCGCGGCTGGCGCAGGCGGACCCGGCCCGCGCCGCCCGGATCGAGGACAGGCTCGCGCATTGGCGCGAGACGCTGGCGCAGTTTCCGCGCGTCTTTGCGCATGGCGATCTCAACCGCTTCAACATCTCGGTGAGCGGTCACGTGATCGACTGGGACGCGGCGGGGGTGTTTCCTTACGGCTACGATCCGGACTATGTCGCCAATCATTCGACGCTGTTTCGCAATCTCGACCATCTCGAGGCTTTCCTCGCGCGCCATTTCGCCCGCCCCGGCACCGCGCGCGAG
>PUKW01000159.1 GCA_003550665.1 Paracoccaceae bacterium
GCCGCGTCCCAGCGCGCGCGCGGCCGCTCCATCACCAGCGCGAGCAGCAGCGCGGGCGGCGCGATCGCCGCAAGCGCGGCCTGCCAGCCGAACGCAAGCGCGAGCGCGGGCGTCACCAACCCCGCCAGCGCACCGCCGATCGGCACACCCGTCTGCTTGATCGAGAAGACGAGGCTGCGATCCGACGCCGTGGAATGGCCGAAGAGAAGCTGCGAACTCGCCGGATTGGTGAGCCCGTAGCCGAACCCGATCATGAGCGAGGCGACGATCACCCCGGTGATGCCGCCGCTCGCCGCGACCGCAACGCCGGCGGCACAGGCCAAGAGGCTCGCCTGGCTCGCCCGCGCCGGCCCCCAGCGCCCCACGAGCGCGCCCGCGATGAGCGACGTCAGCGAGGCGACGAAATAGATCATCGAGAGCTGATAGCCCACCAGCGCCGCGGCGAGCCCCAGCCCCTCGGCCACCAGCGGCGCGATCGCCGCGATGGCGAGCATCCCCCAGGTGTTGAGCGCCTGCACCATCAGCGTGGCGCCGAGCACCCTGTTGCGCTCGGTGATCAATCGAACAGCCCGGGCAGGAAGGTGATGATGGTCGGAAACACGATCAGCAGCGCGATGATGGCGAGGATCGGCAACAGGAAGGGCAGCACCGCACGCACGACCGTCTCGTAGGGCTGGTTGGTGATGCGCACGAGCACATAGAGCACATTGCCGAAAGGCGGCGTGATCACCCCGACCGACAGCGTCAGCACCATCAGTACCCCGAACACGATAGGGTCGATGCCGAGGAGCTGCACCGTGAGCATGAAGATCGGCGTGAAGATCAGCACCGCCTCCACCACCGACATGAAGCAGCCGATGATCAGGAAAAAGCCCATCATCGCGAAGATCAGCGCCGTCGGCCCCAGATCAAGCCCGGTGAGCCAAGCCGCCAGCTCCTGCGGGATCTGCAGCCGCACCAGCAGCCAGCCATAAAACGTCGCCACCGCGATGATGAACAGGATGACCGAGGTGAACATCACCGTCTGGCGCAGCACGTCGCGCGCCTCGCGCCAGCCGATGTCACGATAGATCACCGCGCCGAGCAGGAAGGCGTAGATCGAGGCGATGGCGCCGCTCTCGGTGGGGGTGAAGATCCCCGACCAGATGCCGCCCACGATGATCGCCGGGGTCAGCATCGGCAGCACCGCGCGCCCGGCGAGCCGGCCCACCTCGCACATGCTCGGCCGCGGCGAGCGCGGCATCTCGACGCGAAACGACATCAGGTAGACCGTCACCATCAGTGCGAGCCCCAGCAGCACGCCGGGCACAAGGCTCGCGATGAACAGCGTCGCGATCGACGCCCCCGAAAGCCAGCCATAGACCACCATCGCAACCGAGGGCGGGATGATCGGCCCGATCACCGAGGATGCCCCGGTCAGCCCGGTGGAGAACCATAGCGGGTAGCCGCGATCGTTCATCGCGCGGATCTCGAGCTGGCCAAGCCCGGCGGCGTCGGCCGCGGCGGTGCCGGACATCCCCGCGAAGATCATCGAGGCCACGACATTGACGTGGCCCAGCCCGCCGCGGATATGGCCCACCAGCGCATTGGCGAAATCGAAGATCCGGTTGGTCGAGGAGCCCGCATTCATTAGCGTCGCCGCGAGGATGAAGAACGGGATCGCGATGATCGGGAAGTTGTTGATCCCGCTGAGCATCCTTGCCGCGAACAGCTCTGTGGAGACGGCGCCGATGCCGCCATCGACGACGAGCACAGCAAGACAGGTCAGCCCGATCGCGACGGCGACAGGAACGCTGAACACGAACAGCACGATCATCAGCCCAAGAAAGATGAACAGCATCTCCATGCGCTCAATCCTTCCCGGCGACGAGGCGCACGAGGTGCGCGAGGCTGAAGATGAACATCCCCGCCGCCGCCACCGCGAGGGCAAGGTAGAGCCAAGTGTAGCTGATCGAGAGCGCCGTGGTGGTGCTGTTGGCGCTGGAGACCATCATGCGCCGCGCGCCGTCGAACATCACCGCGAGAAACAGCATCGAGCCGAGCTCGATCGCGATGGCCAGCAGCCGGTGCGGCGTCCCCGACAGACGGCGCAGCATCACGTCGATGACGATATGCTCGCGCCGTGCCCAGGCCGCCACCGAGCCCGTGCAGATCATCCACAGGCACAGCCCCGCCGCGACCTCCGTCGCCCAGGGCACCGCGATGCCGAGCACCTGCCGGCCCAGCACCGACCATCCCACCGCCGCCACGAGCGCCACCATCAGCGCGATGGCGACGGCCTCGAAGAGCGCGGCGGCGATGCGTTCGGTGCGCGAGAGCATGGCCCTTCGCGCCGTCCCTGCGGGACGGCGCGCCTTCGGTTACTGGGTGGCGTCGAGAACGGCCTGGATATCCTCGGCGACGCCGTCGGCGAACCCTTCGACGACCGCCTCGATCGCCGGCGCGGCGGCATCGGCGAACTCGGCCGGGTCCACTTCGATGAACTCCATGCCGTTCTCCATCAGCGCCTCGCGGTAATAGGCGTCCATCTCGAGCTCCTGCTCGGTGCCGTATTGGCGCGCCACCTCGGCGGCCTCGGCGATCATCGCCTGATCCTCGTCCGAGAGCCCGTCGAACCAGCTTTCGCTCGCCACCCAGTGCCACGGAAACGACAGGTGGTTGGTCTCGATGATGTAATCCTGCACCTCCCACATCTGGCGGGTATAGGGCGAGGCGAGCGAGTTCTCATGCGCCTCGACCTGCCCGGTCTGCATCGCCAGATAGATGTCGGGCGCGGGGATCACCACCGGCTGCACCCCGAGCGATTCCCACACATCGACCCAGACCGGGATCTCGGGCAGGCGCATCGACAGCCCCTCGAGGTCGTCGGGCCCGTGGATCTCGCGGTTCGAGGTCATGTGCCGGAAGGCGCGTTTCTGCGGGCCGAAATAGAGGATGCCGCCCTGCTCGCGCGCGAGTTCCTGAAGCTGCAGGCCCGACTCGGTCTCCATATAGGCCTCGACGGCTTCCCAGCTCGGCAGCAGGAACGGCACCGAGATGGCGTCGAATTCGGGTGTGTACTGGTTCATGAAGGCACCGCCGGTGAGCGCCATCTGGGTCTGGCCGAGATTGAGCAGCTCGAGCACCTCGGTCTCGTCGCCGAGCTGGCCGCCCATGTAGATCGTCACCTCGAAGCGCCCGTCCGAGCGCGCCTCGACCTCCTCCTTGAACCGCTCGATCGCGGCCTCCTCGGAGCCGTCGGGCGACATGGTATTGTGGATCTCGATCGTCTCCTGCGCCGCTGCGGGCACGGCGAAGCCGAGCGCGAGCACGCCGGCAAGGCCGGTGATGCGATGTTTCATGGCTGTCTTCCTCCCTGTCGCGATCGGGCACGGCCGACCGCCTGCGA
>PUKW01000337.1 GCA_003550665.1 Paracoccaceae bacterium
CCGTCGCCGCCGAGGACGGGGCCGACGAGGTGTTGCTCTTCGTGGTGGATATCCTCAACGAGGAGGCGACGCTGCTGGTGCCCAACGACACGGTGCGCGGAATCGCCGAGAAGAGCTTTGGCGCGAAGGCCGCAGGCGACACCGTCGTGCTGCCCGGCGTGATGAGCCGCAAGAAGCAGATCATCCCGGTGCTCAGCCTCTGAGCGCCACCGATTCGCGCGGCCCGCCCGCCGGCCCCCGTGAGCGACAGGAGTCCCCATGACCCGCATCATCGAGCAACTGAGCGATATCGCGACGCAATACGACACGCTCTATTGCGATCTGTGGGGCTGCCTGCATGACGGGCTCAAGCCCTTCCCGGCGGCCGTCGCGGCGCTGCAGGCGTTTCGCGCCGGCGGCGGGCGCGTCGTGCTGATGACGAATGCACCGCGCCCGGCACCCGGGGTGGTGCGCCGGCTCGACGAGATGGGCGTGCCGCATGACGCCTACGACATCGTCGTCAGCTCCGGCGACGCGGCGCAGGCGGCGATGCTGCGCGGGGCCGCGGGACGGCGCGTGCATCACATCGGCCCGCCCAAGGACGAGGACTTCTTCACCACCCTGCCCGAGGACATGCCGGAGGCGCAGCCCGTCGAGCGTGTCGCGCTCGCCGAGGCGGAGGGGATCGTCTGCACCGGCCCGGTGCACGAGGACACGGACAAGCCGGCGGATTACCGCGCCACGCTGCTGCAAGCCAAGACGCGGCGGCTCAAGCTGCTCTGCGCCAATCCCGACATCGTCGTCGATTTCGGCGACCGGCGGGTCTATTGCGCCGGGGCGATCGCGGAACTCTATGACGAGATGGGGGGCGAGAGCCTCTATTTCGGCAAGCCGCATCCGCCGATCTATGACCGCGCGCGGCTCAAGCTCGCCGCGCAGGGCGGGGGCGAGCCCGGCCGCGTGCTCGCCATCGGCGACGGCATCGCCACCGACATTCGCGGCGCGCGGCTCGAGGATGCCGATGCGCTCTTCATCACCGGCGGCATCGCCGCCACCGAGACCGGCACCGGCCGCCAGCCCGACCCAGAGCAGCTCGACGCCTATCTGGGCAAGGCCGGCGAGAATCCGACCTTCGCGATGGGCTTCCTGCGCTGACCGGCGGGTAACAACGCATCCGCGGCAAGATCGCGCGCGCAACATTGTTGCTTTCCCGCGATCGGCCCGTTATGCTGCGCCGCAACGAAACGCCGATCCGGAGGCGCGCGATGCTCGATACGCGACCCAATGACAACCTGCCGCGCGGCACGATCTGCATCGAGGAGATCGAGCTGGGGATGCGGCGCTACCTGCAAAAGCAGATCACCGACCGCGACATCGAGATGTTCGCGGAGATGTCGACCGATCACAACCCCGTCCATCTCGATGACGATTACGCCCGCGAGACGATCTTCGAGGGCCGGATCGCGCACGGGATGCTGACGGCCGGGCTGATCTCGGCGGTGATCGGCGAGCAGCTGCCCGGCCACGGCACGGTGTATCTCGGCCAGTCGCTCAAGTTCCTCGCCCCGGTGCGCCCCGGCGACCCCGTCCGCGCCGAGGTCGAGGTCACCGCGATCGACCACGCCAAGCGGCGCGTCACCCTTGAATGTTCGTGCATGGTGGGCGATACGAAGGTGCTCAAGGGTGAGGCGCAGGTCCTCGCGCCGAGCCGTAAATTCGACTGACACGGCGGGCCGCCCCGCCCGAGGGGGGTCATGCGGACCATCACAGGCTGGAGCGGGCTGGCCGGATCGGAGCGCGGCGCGTCGGTGGCGATGGGCAATTTCGATGGCGTCCATCGCGGCCACCACGCCGTCATCGACGCGGCGCGCCGCGATGACATGCCGCTCGGCGTGGTCACCTTCGAGCCGCATCCGCGCGCGCATTTCTTCCCCGACACGCCGCCCTTCCGCCTGATGAGCCGCACCGCGCGCGCCAACCGGCTCGCCAAGATCGGCGTCGATCTGCTCTACGAGCTGCCCTTCGGCCCCGAGCTCGCCGGGCTCGCGCCGCGCGCTTTCGCCGCCGAGGTCCTCGCGCAGGGACTCGGGGTCGGGCATGTCGTGGTGGGGGCGGATTTCCGCTTCGGCGCCGGGCGCGCGGGCACCGCCGATCAGCTGCGTGCCCTCGGCGACGAGCTCGGTTTCGAGGTGACGATCGCGCCGCTGGTGGGCGGCCCGGAGGCGGCGGTGTCCTCGACGGCGATCCGCGCCGCGCTGAGCGAGGGCCGCCCGCGCGACGCGGCGGCAATGCTCGGCCACTGGCACCGCATCGACGGCACCGTGGAACACGGCGAGAAGCGCGGCCGCGAGCTCGGTTTTCCGACGGCGAACCTGTCGCTCAAAGGGCTGCATGTGCCGCGATACGGGGTCTATGCCGCGCGCGTCGATGTGCTCGACGGCCCCCATGCCGGCAGCTATGACGGCGCGGCTTCGCTCGGGGTGCGGCCGCAATTCGGCGGCGACGAGGCGCCCAACCTTGAAACCTACCTGTTCGATTTCGCCGGCGATCTCTACGGTGCGCAGATGTCGGTGGGGCTCGTGGCGTTCCTGCGCCCGGAGCAGCGCTTCGACGGTGTGGACGCGCTCGTCGCGCAGATGGGGCGCGATTGCGATGCGGCCCGGCGCGCGCTGGCGGCACTGTGAAGGGAATGAGTGATGGCTGAGGGGGCGCTGCGCGCGCGGTTCTGGGAGCGGGTGGCGCTCGATCGGATGCGCGAGGCGGAGTGGGAGGCGCTCTGCGACGGTTGCGGCAAGTGCTGTCTCAACAAGCTCGAGGACGAGGAGACCGGCGAGATCGCCTTCACCAATGTCGCCTGCCGGCTCTTCGACAACGACACCTGCCAATGCGGCAACTACGCGATCCGCAAGCAGCTCGTGCCCGAATGCATCGTTCTGACCCCCGCGACCCTCGCCGATGTCGCCCATTTCATGCCGCGCAGCTGCGCTTACCGGCGGCTGCAGGAGGGGCGCGGGCTCGCGGACTGGCATCCGCTGGTGTCGGGCGATCCCGAAAGCGTGCACCGCGCCGGCATCTCCGTGCGCGGCGCGACGGTGCCGGAATTCGCGGTGCCCGAGGAAGACTGGGAAGACCATATCATCGACGAGGAGGTCTGATGTTCTTTGCGTCCGATAACGGCTCCGGGATTGCGCCGGAGATCCTCGAGGCCCTCGGGCGCGCGAGCACGGGCACCGCGATGCCCTACGGCGCCGATGCCACCACCGCGCGGGTGCGGGCGCATGTCCGGGAGATCTTCGACGCCCCCGAGGCGGCGGTCTATCTCGTGGCGACGGGGACGGCGGCGAATTCGCTCGCGCTGGCCTGTTACTGCCCGCCCTGGTCGGCCGTCTACTGCCACC
>PUKW01000120.1 GCA_003550665.1 Paracoccaceae bacterium
CGCCAAGGCCGAACGCGAGATCGCGCGCGGGCAGTATTACAACAACGCCGAGGAATACCGCATGTATCGCGAGCTGCTCGCCTCGGGCGGCGGGGTGATCTTCGATCCGGCGGTCTCGGTACCCTGGCGCGACTGCGATGCGGTGCGCGCCCTCCTCGGGGGTTGAGTCGGGGCGGGTTTTGCTTGCCATGGCGCGCCTGTCGCCGCAGGCTGCGCGCATCTCACCGCGCGATGCCGATGACCGCCGAACTCACCCTGCCCGATGCCGAAGCCGCGCTGCTGCGCCATCATCTCGCCGCGGCGCGGGTGGTGCTCGAATACGGCTCGGGCGGCTCGACGCTGCTGGCCGCGGGCATGCCCGGCAAGCTGGTGCTCAGCGTCGAATCCGATCGCGACTGGGCGATCGCGATGCAGGCCGAGCTCGACGCGGCGGCGCTGCCCTCGCCGGCGATCGTGCAGCATGTCGATATCGGCCCCACCGGCGCCTGGGGCCGGCCCCTCGATGCGCAGCACTGGCCGCGCTTTCACCGCTACGCGCTGACGATCTGGGATGCGCCGCATTTCCGCCATCCCGATCTCGTCTTCATCGATGGCCGCTTCCGCCCGGCCTGCTTCGCCGCGACCTGCCTGCGCATCACCCGGCCGGTGACGGTGCTGTTCGACGACTACGCCGAGCGCGAGGCCTATCACATCGTCGAGCGCATCGCCGCGCCGGTCGAGATGGCGGGGCGGATGGCGCGCTTCACGCTTGCGCCCGGAATGGTCGCGCAGGAGAGCATGACCGCGCTGATCGCCCTGTTCTCGCAGGCGAGCTATGCCGGGGGCGCGGCGGCCGGGGCGGCGCGCTACGCGGTCTGAGCCTCAGCCGCGGCCGGCGCGCACGGCGCGCATCGTCTCCACGGTCCTGCGCGCCGGGGCGGTGAGCTTCCAGAAGGTGCTGTCGAGCAGCGCGTCGCGATGCGCGCGGGTCTGGGCGAGTTCCGCCTCGAGCTCGCCGATGCGCTTTTCCTGGCGCTCGGCCATCCCGGTCAGGGTCGCGATTTCCTGAAAGCGCGCCTCGAGCAGGCGAGTGCCGGCCTCGCCTGCTCGAGCTCGCGGCGGGTCTCGGCGAGGGCGGCATCGCGCGCGGCGAGGGCCTCGGCATGCGTGCGGCGCTCCGCTTCGAGCGCGCTCTGGGCGGCGTCGTGGTTCCGGGCGAGGCTGGCGCGCGTCTCCTCGAGCTCCTTCACGCGCGCCTCATGGGCCTTCGTGAGCTCGGTGAGCTCGTCGAAGCGCTGGCGATGCTCGCCGCGCTCGCGTTCGAGCGCGGCACTCGCCTGCTCGAGCTCGCGGCGGGTCTCGGCGAGGGTGGCGTCGCGCGCGGCGAGGGCCTCGGCGTGGGTGCGGCGCTCGGCTTCGAGCTCGGCGCGCAGCCCGTCGAGCTCGGCGCCGCGCGCGTCATGGGCCTGCTGCAGATCGAACAGCCGCGCCTGCAGCTCGGCGATCTGGCCGTTGCGCGCATCATGGGCGGCATCGCGCGCGGCGAGCTTCTCCTCGAGCGCGTCGCGGGCCTTCTCGGCCTCCCTGAGCGCCTTGTCGGCGGCCTCCTGCTTGCGGCGCGCGGCGGCGGCCTTGCCCGCCTCGGCGCGGCTGGCCCATTCATGGTGATGCGTCGCCCCGAGCCGGGAGAAGACGCGATGCACCTCGGTATAGCCCGGCATCCCCAGCGACAGCTGCGCCAGCTTGACGAGCCGTGCCGCGCGTTCGGGGCCGTAGAGCACCGCCATCAGCCCCTCGCCGCCCTCGAGCCGGATCGTCGGATAGGCCCCGACGATGCGCTCCAGGAAGGTCCGCGCCGGCCCCTCGGCGAAGCGCGTATCCACCCCGTGCAGGAGCACCACGCCGCGGCGCGAGAGCTTGCGCGTCCAGTCATGGGTCAGGCTGTCGAGCAGGCTCTGGTCGATATCCGTGTCCACATGCAGCAGATCGATGCTGCCATCGGGAAAGCGGCGCACGGCCTCGCGCGGATCCGCCTGCACGAGCCGCGAGAAATCGCCGAACTGATCGGCGTTGTGATTGCGCACCGCCTCGGGGATCTGGCCGTTCTCCGTCTCGGCCCAGCTATCGATGCCGTGGCAATGGGCATCCGAGTCGAGCTTGTCGAGCGCCTGGCAGGCGGCGAAATACGACACCCCCTCGCCGACGCCCAGCTCGACATAGGATTTCGGCCGGCACACCTCGATCAGCCAGAACAGGAAGGGCAGATGGTGCAGGAAGGGCGATTTGCGCAGATAGCGCGCGCGCCAGAACAGCATCCGCGTCGAGAGCGGCGTGACGATCTCGAGCGTGGGCGAGTGGGGCGCCGTCTGCGCGGTGGCGGAGATCTCGTTGCTCATTCGGGCCTCGTCGCCGGTCGGGTGCGCCCCGGTGATACGAGAGCCGCGCGCGCGGATGCAAGCTTCAACTCCGGGTTTACCTGTCGAGGGCCCTGTCGCGTGGCGGGGCAGTGCCCTCCTGCCACAGCCGCGCCTGGCTCCAGGGCGTGTCGGGATCGGACCAGAACGGATCCTCGGGTGGCAGGCCGAGCGGCAGGAAGGCGGTGGCGCACAGATAGAGGCTGCCGGTGGAGATGTAGCTTTCGGCCAGTCCGGGCTGGGCGCCGTTGAGGCCGATGCGCAGCCAGCCCGCCGCGTCGTAGTTCTCGGCCCCGCCCAGCGTGCGCGCCACCACCGCATCGAGGGCGCCGCGCACCTGCGCCGGGGCGAGCGTTTCGGGAAGCTGCCCGCGCAGCGCGAGCTGGGCGAGCAGGTGAAACGCGCCGCAGCGATAGGTGATCGAGCGCCCGAGCGGCGGGAAGCTGCCATCGGGACCGATCAGGCGTTCGAGCAGCTCGCAATGGCGCTGCGCGCGGGCCGTCACCGCCGGGATCATCCGCGCCCAGGCCTTTTCCTGCGCGCCGACCGCATCGAGAATGTCGAGCAGCATCGGCTGGATGACATAGCTGTTGTAATAGTCGAGCCGCAGATGCGGGCCGTCGCCATAGATTCCGTCGCCGGCATACCATTGCGCGTGCTGGCGCAGCGCGTAATCGACGCGCATCCGGTCCCAGGGCTGGCCGAAGCGCGCAAAGGCGGCCTCGATCATCGCCGAGAACAGCAGCCAGTTGTTGAAATGCGGCGTGATCCGCCGGGTGCGGCGCAGCGCGCGCAAGAGCGCGTCGCGCTCGCCGCTGCCGAGATCCTCCCACAGCGCGCCGGGCGCGCGCAACAGCGCCTGGGCGAGAAAGGCGGCATCGACGAGCGGCTGCTGCCCCTCCGAGAAATTGAGCGCGCCCGCCCCGCCCGGCGCCGTGGCCGCGGCGATGAGCGCGCGCGCCTGCGCCGGATCGATCA